>JAIYAV010000088.1 GCA_027488855.1 Saprospiraceae bacterium | reverse complement strand
TCAGATTTAAAAACATGGAACCGTGATCATTTAGTTGAAAATCAAGTTTTTAAAAAAAGAAAATTATTCAAAAACTGATGGTGAGGTTTCCTGTTCTGGACACCCTACCTGAAGGGGCGACATCATTCTCAGGGATGATGTCGCCCCTTCAGGGCTTCTTAACTTATCAGACGATGATCAGCCACTTAGAATGGGCAACGCCCATTCTTGGAGTGATGACGCCCTTTCAGGGCTTGTTTTTATTCCTAGCGCTCAGCCTATATCTGCTGGCCTTCTGGCGATGAGCTTGAAGAAGGCCAGCCCAGCCCCTACAAATTCCTTTTCTTCAACTCGCCCACCGCGTAATCCGCCGCCCTGGCTGTAATCGCCATATACGTCAGCGAAGGATTCACACAGGAAGCTGACACCATGCACGCTCCATCGGTCACAAACACGTTTTTGCAGGCATGAACCTGGTTGTACTTATTCAGTACCGAAGTTTTGGGATCGTGGCCCATCCGCGCCGTACCCATTTCGTGGATACCCAGGCCCATGTGCGTTTCCCGGTTGTAGGTCGTGATGTTTTTGAAGCCCGCAGCTTCCAACATTTCGGCACCAGCCACCATGATGTCGCGGCGCATGGCCAGGTCATTTTCGCTGAAGGCGGCGTCAAACACGATCATCGGGATGCCCCACTGGTCTTTTTTCTGGGGATCGAGGTAGATGCGGTTGTTGGGGTCGGGCAGGATTTCGCCGAAACCGCCAAAACCGAGGGTCCAGCCACCGGGTTCGGTCAGGCTTTTTTTGAATTCAGCCCCAAAGCCGTCCATGCCTATGCCCCGGTTCCAACTGCTGCGGCTGGCACCACCCTGGTAGCCAAAGCCACGCAGGTAGTCCTTGCGTTGGTTGCCGTCCCAGTTGCGGAAGCGCGGGATGTACAAGCCCGTTGGGCGAGAACCAAAGTAATAATCGTCTTCAAAACCCTCCACGGTGGCAGTAGCACCCGAACCCAGGTGGTGATCCATCACGTTGCGGCCCAGTTGATCGCTGTCGTTGCCGAAGCCATTGGGGAAGCGGCTGGATTTGGAATTGAGCATCAAGGCTGCCGAGTTCATCGAACCAGCGGTGACAAAGATGATTTTGGCAAAATAGTCGGTAACCGATTTGTCCACCTGATCGATCACCCGCACACCTGTAGCCTTTTGTTTCGTTTCGTCGTAGATCAAGGACTCTGCAATGGCGTTGTGGCGAATGGTCAGGCGTTTGGTTTGCGCCGCAGCGGGAATGGCACCCGCCATCGAGCTGTAGTAGCCGCCGTGGGGGCAGCCCCGGGAGCATTTGTTGCGGTATTGGCAGGAAGCGCGGCCCAGGGCGGTATGGATGGGTTGCGCCTGGGAGAGGTTGGCAATCCGGCCAATGGTCACCTTGCGGTTGAGCTTTTTCATCACCGCGTCCTTGAAGTGGATTTCTGGCGGCAGCATAGCCATAGGTGGCAGGAAGTCGCTGTCAGGAATGATGTCCCAACCTTCCTTTTGGCCACTGATGCCTACGAATTTTTCGATGTAGCTGTACCAGGGGGCAATGTCTTCGTAACGAATCGGCCAATCGATGCCGACTCCTTCTTTGGCATTCGCCTCAAAATCGTGTTTGCCCCAGCGATAGGTTTGGCGGCCCCAGTGCATGGATTTACCGCCAGTATGGTAAGCCCGAATCCAGTCGAAAGGCCGTTTTTCGATGAAGGGGTTTTGTTTGTCATTGGTAAAAAAGGCACCGGCTTCTTCGTTGGCGAGGGTGCCAAAGCGGTTGTTCGACCAATATTCTTCAGCAGAGTTGATCGGCACCTTGCCCCGGTGTTCAAATTCCCAGGGGGCTTTGTTGGCGGTGTCGTAATCTTCGGGGTGTTTGATTTCGCGGCCGCGCTCCAGCATGAGCACTTTGAGCCCCTTTTGAGTGAGCTCCTTGGCGGCGATTCCCCCGGTCATCCCGGAGCCAATGACGATGGCGTCGTATTTATTGGCTTTTTGGGTGTTTATGTTGCTTTGATTCATTGCGATTTGAGTTGTAGCCTTGCTAGTAGACAATGGTTTTTTGACCCGGTTTGAGCTTGGTGAGCTCCAGCTTACCAGGTGAAGGCACGTATTCGAAGGATGCTTTCATGCCACCTTCGGAGGTATAGTAGCCCAACAGGGTCAGCTCTTTCATCAAGCGCCAGAAGGGTAGGCCTAATTTGACCGCGTTCATGGCTTCCAGATCCTGGTTGTCGCCAAATTTGATGGTCTGGGCGTTGTAGGCTTTCATTTGTTCCTTGGTCTTTTGTTCGATTTGTTTGAGGGCATCCGTTTTTTGGGCAGCGCTCATTTGCAGGAACTTCAGACCTTCCAACTCCGTCAAACCCGCCATAAAGCTGCGATGCTCGGGGGAGTAGTAACAATCGTTGATCATCATTTCGATGAAGGCGGGTACGCCCACGTCCTTTGCACCAACGGTATCGGTGCGGGGAATGATCATTTCGGCTACTTCAGCAATGATTTGTTTTTGTTGGGCCGACAAATTGAGTTTGTCGCGCAGCGTAGCCCCAGCGGCTGCGTTATCCCAGCGCCCCAGTGCCATCAGCGTAGGGCCGGAGAGTGCGCCTCCAAGCAAGAGGCTTACTTTGGCTAATGCTTCTCGTCTGTGCATATAGTTTATGGTTGAAAAGTTGAAGAGTTGAAAAGTCGTTGGTAACTCAAAATTAGTGCGTTGCTATTGCGTTTCCGACAACTTTTCAACTTTTCAACCTTAAACATGTCAACAATTATAAATTTTTCTTCTTCATCTCCTTCACCGCGTAATCCGCCGCTCTCGCCGTCAGGGCCATGTAGGTCAGCGAAGGGTTTTGGGTGGAGGTGGAGGTCATACTGGCACCGTCGGTCACGAACACGTTTTTGCAGTGGTGCAGTTGATTCCAGGCATTAAGCAAGGAGGTCTTGGGGTCTTTGCCCATCCGTACGCCACCCATTTCGTGGATGTCCAGACCAGGAGTGCGGTTTGAGTCATAGGTACGGATGTTTTTGAACCCGGCTTTGGTGTACATTTCAGTGAGCTGCTCAAAGAAATCTTTGGTCATTTTGACGTCGTTGTCGTCGTAGTCCACCGAAATGCGCAATTGGGGAATGCCCCAGGGGTCGCGTTGGTCTTTGTCCAGCGCCACGAAGTTGCTTTCCTTCGGGATGGTTTCGCCCATCATGTGGGAGCCTACAGACCAGAAGTCATCCAATTTGGGTTTGAGGATGCCCGTTTTGAGGTCTTCGCCCCAGCCATTGCGGTCTTCTCGCTGACCACGGTTGGCACCAAAACCCGAGGCGTAACCCCGCAAAAAGTCGGTTTCCTGCTTCAAGAGGTTGCGGAAACGGGGAATGTAGCCCGAGTTGGGTCGGCGGCCATCCGTTGTTTTATCCAGATGCCCTTCGTAGGTCGCGTTAATGCCAGCGCGATAGTTGTGAAAAGCGACATATTTGCCTAGTAACCCGCTATCGTTGCCCAAGCCATTGGGAAAACGATTGGAGGTAGAGTTGAGCAGGATCAGGTTGGTGTTCAGGGCCGCCGCATTCACGAAGATGATTTTGGCGTAGTATTCCTCCATCTGCTTGGTGTTGCTGTCGATGATGCGCACACCCGTAGCCTTTTGTTTTTTCTCGTCGTAAATGATGGAATGCACCACCGAATCCGGGCGGAAGGTCATTTTGCCCGTTTTGGCAGCCCAGGGCAAGGTGGAAGCATTGCTGCTGAAATAGCCACCCAATGGGCAACCCCGCTCACACAAGGTACGATGAGCACACTTGCTGCGGCCTTGCTCCAGGTGGATGGGTTGTGGCTGCGTGATGTGCGCACAACGGCCAATGATCATGGGGCGAGCACCGCCGTATTCCTTAGCCATCGATTGGCTGAAGTGCTGCTCCGCACAATTCATTTCGTGCGGGGGCAAAAACTCGCCATCGGGCAATTGAGGTAGGCCGTCGCGGTTGCCACTGATGCCTGCAAATTTTTCTACGTAGCTGTACCAGGGCGCAATGTCGGCGTAGCGAATCGGCCAGTCTACCGCGAAACCATCGCGGGCAGGGCCTTCAAAATCGAACTCCGACCAGCGTTGGGTTTGCCGGGCCCAGAGCAGCGATTTGCCCCCCATTTGGTAGCCCCGAATCCAGTCGAAAGGTTTTTCCTGGATGTACGGATGTTCGGCGTCTTTGACAAAAAACTGCTCAGTGGCTTCGCCAAAGGCGTAACATTTACTCACCACGGGATTTGCTTCGGCCACACCAGCCTTGAGTTGGCCACGATGCTCGAGCTCCCAGGGATGCAATTGGGCAGTGGGGTAATCCACTACGTGTTTGACTTCGCGGCCACGCTCCAGTACCAGGGTTTTTAGCCCCTTGCCAGTTAATTCTTTGGCTGCCCAGCCACCACTAATGCCCGAACCGATGACGATGGCATCGTAGGTGCGGCTTTTGATGGCGGATATATTGAGATTTGTCATTTTGGTATTGTTTGTCAAATTGAAAATAGACCCCCTAGAGGTTTTTGCAGCTTCGCTGCTATTTATTCACCACAACGACACGACGATCACGACGTTTTTCGCGCTGCGCGCTTTTGTAAACGACGCGATGCGTCGTTTTGGGCGGAGCTTTACGTCGTGATCGTCGTGGTGAATATCATTTGGCGTAAGCCAAATAAAAAACTAAAGTGGTAAAACTATGCTTTCACCGGCACACAGCCATAATACCGACCTGGCGCCATTTCGTACCCAGTCAGCTTGGTCATCACGTACTCAGAGCTGAGGTAGCCCCGAATGGTCAGGTTTTTGGCCAAACGGGCGAAGCCCTGGTCGTCGGCATCGGATGCCTTGGACATAGTCGTGATTACTTCCAGTTTTTGTTTGGGGGTGCAGGCCA
The DNA here is from genome assembly GCA_027488855.1 of Saprospiraceae bacterium. Classification (GTDB taxonomy): domain Bacteria; phylum Bacteroidota; class Bacteroidia; order Chitinophagales; family Saprospiraceae; genus Haliscomenobacter. The sequence continues at coordinate 19,103 of JAIYAV010000088.1, read as the reverse complement.
GGTAGGATTTTCCGTAGGATTTGCTGGCCATGGTTTCCACGCTTTTTAACCCTTTGTTAAAAATATCGCGGCTTTTTTGGTCAAAACAATCCGCCAGCATTTTATCGATGAAGCGGTGGACTTCCAGTTTTTTGGCGCCTGGCGTGTCGGTTTCTGGAATGATGGCTTCTACGATTTCAGCCAATAGTGCCTCTTCCAGGCCAACGAAATTGCTTTGAAATCCCTGCAAGGATCCCGAATTCCAGGCACTGGCCCAGGCGGGCAGTACCAGCATGCCCCCTACGGTGGCGGCCATGCCCTTAACGATTTGTCTGCGGTTCATGATGATGTGACCTTAGTATTTGTCGATATAGACTTAAACAAATTGGGAACCCAACCATTCTAAGACGATCAAAATGAGGGCTACCCTTTTGCCGCACTAAAGTAACATTCTTTTTCTTTTTGCCTTTTGCAAAAGTGATTTTATGGCAGGTGTGAGCAAAAACGAATAAATGATCGGGATGAGCTATAGTTGGCCAATTTTAAGGCAGGAGTTCTTTTAGCTTCTCCTTGAGCTTTTCGCCTCGGAGTCCTCGGGCAACAATATTACCATTTTTATCGATCAAAAAATTATCGGGAATACCCGTAACTCCATAAATGAGCGCAGCTCGATTTTTGTCACCATTGTAATCACTCACGTTTACCCAGGGGAGTTTATCCTTGATTACTGCTTCCTGTAGGGGTTCTTTGCGGGTGTCGAGTGATACGCCAAGAATTTCAAAACCCTTTTCGTGAAATTCCTGGTAAGTCGCTACCAGTTTAGGATTATCTTCCCGGCATGGGCCGCACCAGGCTGCCCAAAAATCGAGCAGCACTACTTTGCCCTGGTAATCGGACAGTTTTACCTTTTGGCCTTGCAGGTTTTCCTGGGTAAAATCAACAAAAGGCTCGCCAATTTTAATGTCTTGATTCAGAGCAATATAAGCCCCTACATTTTGGCCGTAGGGGGTGTTTTTTAGTGCAGCTGAAAGTGGGGCATATAATTTTGTGATCAACGCTCGTCCCCAGGTAGTTGACCAAACGCTCATTAGGTGAATACTGACCATGGAATTGGGGTTGTTTTGAATGAATGCGACCTCGTGCTGCTTTTTTTGTTCTTCCAACTGTTTGATTTGTTGTTTGAGCAAATTGCGCTGTACTTTGGAAGTGTCTTTTTGCCGCAAGGTTTCCAAGCTGTCGATTTTTTTGTCGTAAGGGGAAAGGCTTGCATATAGTTGGGATTCTTCGGAATGTGTTGCCGAGCCCTTGATTTCCGCCTGGCGGAATTTTCCTTTTTGCGCCTGAAATTGAACGACCGAGTTTTCCAGCCAAAAGGATTTGTAATCGCTGAAATCTTTGGTGCGCACCCATACTTTTCGTACGCCTTCAGGCAAGACCCCCTTAAACAGGAACTGCCCCGTTTGCACCTCGGTTGAGTCCATCATTTGCCCCATACCCGAAGTTACATCTTCCAGATAAAGTTTGGTGCCGTCAGCAAAACCACTTAGGCTTCCATTTAAGGTAAAACCTTTTTCAGCCTCCGGGAAAAAAGGAGAAAAAGCACAAAACAGCATCACAAAAAGGGAAAAAGTAGCTTTCATAACTTTACGTTTGAAAGCAAAGATGACTATAGGATGCAAAAAGTTGCAGCAGCGCACGGCTTTTTACATCACCTCTTCCACCTGGCTTTTGATCCCTTGCACAATTCTTGAAAGCGGCAAATCATTGTCATCCCCACCAAAGGGGTCTTCAATTTCTTCGGCGATCAGTTCAAGACTGGCCAGTACGTAAAACACAAAAGCGACAATGGGCACAATGAGGTAACCCAGATTGAACACATACCCAAAAGGCAGGGTCATGATGTAAATGAAGATAAATTTTTTGAGGAAACTGCTGTAGGAACGTGGAATGGGCGTATACCGAATGCGCTCACAGCTGGCACATATTTCGGTAAAAGCTTGCAGCTCGGTATTGACAAAAAGGACTTGTCCCCATTGCAAACGTCCTTCACGAAACATCACCTGCAAATACTGGTGCATCAAGCCAATGTATTGGTTGGGGACGTGTTTTTTGAAATCCAGCTGGGTTTTAATGTCGTGGGGAAGGTTGTCCAAATCATCCATTTGTTCGGGCTCTTTTTTGTTCAGGTGACGCAGCAAAACCACCGCATAGGCTGGGATCAAAATGCGGAAGTACTTGCGTTCGGGCGCGTCAAGCGGAAGCATGGCAGTTAGTTTGATGGCCAGATTTCGGCTGTGTTGCACCTGCTGGCTCCACAAACGGCGGCCATCCCACCAACGTTCATAGGCGGTATTGGTGCGAAAAACCAGCAAAAAGGAGATCACAAACCCCAGCAGGGAATGCATGACGGAAATGTTGCGCACGTGGCTGTTTTCGCTGAGTTGCCAAACCTCTATTTCCAGATAGGCAATCAGCGCGGAATAAGCGCTGATGAGCAAAATCATGGGGAATAGTTTGCGCACCGTGTCCTGCGCATTGAAGCGGAATAAAAAAGAAAACCACTGATGGTGGCGGTTTACGGCCATTGTGGCCGACAAGGCGTAGTCGCCTTTAAGGCTGGTGTTTTCCATAGTATGTACAATTCTCCAGGTGTAAAAAATACGGGACAGTGTTGAAGCGCTTATACGGAAGAGTGGTTTAAAAGGTTTCAAAAAACGACCGATTGTCTAAAAAAAAGCTCCGCTGACCCAATTTTGTCGTCCTTTTACCCCACACTAAACATATCTAGGCATCACCATTCATCATTCATCATTAAATCTTTATCTTGGCGGGAAAAGTCTGCAACATCCATGGCCAAAAGTGCAATCATAATAGCTACAGAACAATTTGTCACCGAATTGCTGTCCAACAAATTGGATCCGAAGATTTGTTACCACAACCTTCAGCATACCCTCTCAGTGCGCAATTCTGCGGTGCAGATTGCCTCCTTGAGCGGAACCACTCCCGAAGAGCTAGAGCTGATTGAACTAGCTTGTTTGCTGCACGATGTAGGCATCACGGAGGTATACCAGAACCATGAGCCGGCCAGTGCCCGCATTGGCGCTGAATTTTTGCGCACTCAGGCGTATCCAGAGGAAAAGATCAAGGCGGTAGAAGCTTGTATTGCGGTAACCAATCCTGGTGCACGCCCCCAGGGTTTGTTGCAGGAAATTGTGCGCGATGCCGATTATGGCCACTTGGGAAGCGACGATTACAGCGAACAGTTGGACAATCTGCGCCTGGAGTGGCGCGATGTACTGGGGCGTTGGGATGAAGACCAGGAGTGGTACCAACTGAATCTTGATTTTGTCAAAAAACACGAATATTATACTCCCGCCGCCAAAATGATGTTTGTGGCGATGAAAGAACTGAACCGCAAAAAACTGAAAAAATGGGTAAAAGAAGGGCGTAAATCAGGGGGGAGTTCGAATACTGAAGCGAGCAGGGTTTCAATTGTGGAAAGCCGGAGTTCTCAAATGATGTTCAAAACCGCCCTGCGCAACCACATGGATCTGAGCAATCTGGCCGACAACAAAGCCAACATCATGCTTTCCGTCAATGCCTTGATCATTACCATTGCCATGCCCGTTTTGGTCAGCCAATTGCGCCAACATCCAGAATACATCATTCCATTCATTATGATTTTGGGCACTTGTTTGTCCTCCATGGTTTTTGCCACCCTGGCCACGGTACCCATGAAAATGACCGGCCTCACTGACATGGACAACATCAAGGCTGGCCGCTCCAATCTTTTCTTTTTTGGCAACTTTTACAGCATGACTTACGCCGATTACAAGTTGGGCATTCAGGAAGTAACTTCCAAAGAAGAAAACCTGGAGGATTCCATCATGCGCGACCTGTTTTTCCTGGGTAAATCCCTGGGGCGCAAGTACCGCCAACTGCGCATTTGTTACATCATTTTTATGATTGGCATGGTCGCATCGGTAGGAGTAGCGGGTGCAGAATACTTGATTTTTTTCCTGCAATCCTAAGACAGTAAGCTGTTAACAGATTTTTTTTCTGCACGGATAAAAGTGTTATTGTTTTATTAAGTCTCGAAAAAAAATGTCGCTTCGCATTATTTTTTCGTCATAAACAGGATTTTAATAAACCAAATGAACAACACCATGCAGATCAAGCTCATGTTTTTAACCACTTTACGCAAAGCTGGGCCCATCTTTTTGTTGGCCTTACTCCTCCTCCATTCTTTTTCCTGCAACCGCACCGCTCAAGGCACGGCCATTGGAGCAGCCGCAGGCGCCCTCGTCGGGGTATTGATTGCCGACGGCGACGACAATGCCAAAGGTATCCTCATTGGGGCTACTATTGGTGGGATCGCCGGGGCTATCATCGGTAGCTACATGGACAAACACGCCAAAAAATTGAAACAAGACCTGGGAAAAAGCGCAGAAGTAGAACGGGTTGGGGAATCGATCCTGGTTACTTTTGACTCGGGCATCATGTTCGACGTAGACTCTTATGCGCTCAAGGCTTCTACGAAAGCCAATTTGGACAAAATGGCCGAAACGATGAAGGAATACGACAAAACCGAAATCATCGTCATGGGCCATACCGATGCTACGGGTAGCGATGAGCACAACCAAAAATTGTCAGAGAATCGCGCAGCTTCGGTTTCGCGCTTTTTGCAGCAAAATGGAGTGACTGCAAAACGGGTAACCACCAAAGGTTTTGGCGAACAAAAGCCAGTGGGTTCCAATAACAGCGTTTCGGGCCGTGAGCAAAACCGCCGCGTGGAGATTGCCATTGTAGCCAGTAAGGCGTTGGTGGAATCGGCGAAGACGGATGCGAAGAAATAAGTAAGTTTTTATGAAAATTGTGAAGGAAGCCTCTAAATATGGGGCTTCTTTCACCGCTTTCCACCAAATTTACGGTACAATAAATCTTAAAAAAATAGTAGTTTTACGATAAGTATCATGCATAAAAGGCAATATGACCCAAGCCCAACAAGACAAAATCCGCAAACTGCTCGCCGAAGCCGAGCTGGAGAAAGCACTCGCGGAGTGGGTTCAAGGGGTAGACAATGCCGATGTAGAACTATTCAAAACCGCCACAGCCTTACAATCCCGTTACAGCAGGCTGGAAATCAGCAAAGCCAAGGGCATCCTCAGCCAGGATGCCTACAACCTGGAATTCAATCAAATTCAGGATTCTCTGCTGGACTTGCTCAACAACCAAAGCCAGTCCAATCTTTTGCACCTGCACCACAGCTATACCTGTGACCGTAGCCCCCAAACCCAGGCCATCAATGCCCAATTGCAAGGCAAACCAGAAGAAAGAGTGCAGTTTTTCTACCTCTATGGCGGCGATTTGCATCTGCACGCCGGGATGTTTCGGCGCATAGTGATGGACTTAGAAGGGCGCAACCTGGATTACCTCCATGCCGGACTGGCCAGTGCCTGCAAGGTCAAAGCCATCGAAATTACTTTTGAAGGTTATGAACCCCTGGAAGATTATAAAACTGAATTGCTCAAAGGGCTTTTTGCTGCTTTTGCGCTTCAACCGAATCAATTGGGCCCGCTGTTGAGCCGACGATTGAGTGACATCCTGCAGGCCAGCCCGCAACTGCGCGACCTGGGTAGCAGTGATTACGTTTGTGTGTACATCAACATCGACAAATATTCCTGGTATTCCGACCATACCCCGGAGGCTGCCCGCTGGTTTATGGAGGAGTTTTGTAGTTCCCCTCCTGGTGCCAACCAGCCACGTTTGTTGTTTTTCTTTTCAGTAGAATTTGAGGAAGAGGACGCCGATCTGGCCAACGATGTACGTGACAAAATGGACGACAACCCGAATATTCAGGCCTTGCCTGAACTCAACAAGGTAGCCCTTTCGGACATTGACCGTTGGCTGGGCAAATACAAAAAGATTCAGCCCGATCCGCGCGAACGCAAAAAGATTCTACAAGAGCGTTTTCCCGGTTCGGACCACTACATGATTGATGTGCAGGAGACTTTGCAGGAATTGATTAAAAGCTATAACGATACGTTAAGTTGAGCATATGAAACTCAAAATCCAAGATTACCGCCGCAAACCCTTTCACCCCAGCCAATATGTACTGGACGAAGGTTTGCAGTATGCTGTGGAATTGGCCATTGCCCTGGGGCAGCCGCTTTTATTGACGGGTGAGCCGGGTACCGGAAAAACCAAACTGGCTTACAAAGTGGCCTATGATTTGGCGCAGGATAAATCGGCAGGCGTGCAGTTCTTAGCGGAACCTTTGAGTTTTTATACCAAAACGACCTCGGCAGCACGCGACCTGTTTTATACCTACGATGCGCTTGGACACTTCCAATCGGCCAACATCAAGCGGGAAGATGGTACTGCTCTGGCCAAAACCGGCGATTTTATTGAGTTGCAAGCCCTGGGCAAAGCCATTGCCCTCAGCTACCCCAATGCCAATGAACACGGGCATTTATTGGGCAGTCTGGTGGTGGATGGCCCACGTAGTACCGTTGTATTGATCGATGAAATTGACAAAGCCCCCCGCGACTTCCCCAACGACATCCTGAACGAGATTGAAAACTTGGATTTTCGCATCAAGGAACTGGACAACCGCGAGTTCAAACACCACGATAGCCAGCGCATCGTGGTAATCATGACGAGTAATTCGGAAAAAAACCTGCCCGATGCCTTCTTGCGGCGTTGTATTTTTTACCATATTCCTTTTCCACCCGCCGAGCAACTATTTGCCATTGCCAAAACACAGCTGGGGTTGGACGAGCAAATCAATCCTCAACAGGAAAAAGTACTGAACAAACTGATCGAATATTTCTATAAGGTACGTGAAGTGGCCGTACGCAAGCCACCAGCCACCGCCGAGTTGATTGCCTGGCTCAACATGATGGGCCTGCCCATGGATGTTCCTACGGATAACCTGAAAGATTTGCAGCCACTCTTGCTGCGCAACTTGTCCATATTGGTTAAAACCCGCGAGGACTTGAATGCGATTCGAAAGTGGATGAATGAGGGCTTTGTGGACTGGGTATAAGTGCTTGATGTTGCTAAATTCTAAAAATCTCAATCCAATGAAAAACATCTTCTTCCTCCTTTTGAGCCTTTGTTTGTGCATCAGCAGTTTTGCACAACCCCGTTTTGGCAAATTGCTCAAAACCACTCCTGGCGTAGTCTCCTACACCTTCCGCAATGAGTTTGCCAAAAACGTGCCGCAAACCCTCGACAACATCAAAGCCCTCGGCATCACCAACATCGAATTTTCCAATTTATTTGGCAAAACCTCTGCCGATCTCCGTGCCATGCTGAATGAACGGGGTATGATTTGTACTAGCCACGGCGTAAGTTATGAGGCCTTGCAAAATAAGATGGATGCCGTGATTCAGGATGCCAAAACCCTGGGTGCCGAATTTGTGCGGGTAGCCTGGATTCCCCACACTGCCCCAATGGATTTGACGCTGGCGCAAAAAACGGTGGCTGACTTCAATAGTTTTGGTCAAAAGCTCAAAGAAAATGGCCTGACTTTTTGTTACCACAATCACGGTTTCGAGTTTTTACCTTACCAAAATGGCACTTACTTCGATTACATCGTGCAAAATACCAACCCCGATTACGTTTCTTTTGAAATAGACATCCTCTGGGCATTCCATCCCGGCCAGGATCCGGCGGCTTTGCTTAAAAAATACCCAACCCGCTTTCGTTTGATGCACGTTAAAGACTTGAAAAAAGGCGTAAAGGGCGACTTCAGCGGCGGCACTCCAGTGGAAAATGACGTCACTCTGGGAACAGGGCAGTTGGACTTGCCCAAAATCCTCAAAGCAGCACGCAAAACCAAAATCAAGCATTACTACATCGAGGATGAAAGCCCGATTGCCAGCCAACAGGTACCGCTGAGCTTGTTGTATTTGAAAGGTTTGTAAACCTAAACAAGCTCTTACCTAAAAAATCAACCTATGCGGATCTCCACAATCCTGGTGGCTCAATGCCTGTTCATTGGGCTTTCCTTTTTATGGTTCAAAAACGGCCTCGAAGCACAAACCCCCACCCAAATCAAAGGCGTTTTTCCTCAAATGGCCGTTGTAGCTGACCACAAAGACCGTACAGAAGCGGGTATTGGCGCAGTCATACCCTGGGCCAACAAGCTCTGGGCCGTGGGCTACGTAGCGCACATCCGGGGCTCCGGAGTGGGTTTGTACGAAATCAGCGCCGACATGACCAGCCGCCAGCACCCGGCCAGTTATACGGGCACTTATGCCAATCGCCACATCCACAACGAATCGTATCAGGCTTTCATCGGCCCTTATGCCATCGATACCCTGGGGCGGGTGCGCATCATCGAAGACCTGAAGCGGCATCGCCTCACCGGGACCATGCAACACCTGACGCGCCCGGATTCCATGGTTTATTTTTTGACCATGGAAGGCCTATTTTTTGAAACCAACGTGTATAGCCTCAAAAGCAAACAGTTGTACAATCTGGTAGACGAACTGGAGATTCCCAAAGCAGCACAGGTACACTTCAAAAGTGCCTTTACGCAGGATGGCCGGGTAGTGGTAGCGAATAATTCCTATTACGAAGAAGATTTTTTGGGCAAAAGAGCAGCTGGTCGCTTGGCGGAATGGGACGGCAAAAAATGGACGATCCTGGATCGCAATCCCTACGTAGAGGTAGCTGGTAAAAACTGGTCGGACAAAACTTACGGCAACGCCATCTACGCCACGGGTTGGGATCAAGGCTCGGTGATTTTGAAGTTTTACAAAGCGGGTACCTGGAAAACCTACCGCTTGCCCAAAGCCAGTTACGCTTTCGATCACGCCTGGAATACGGAATGGATGCGCATTCGGGAAGCCCAAACCGAGCGCTACCTCATGGACATCCACGGAATTTTTTACGAAATGCCGACCATTACCTATGGTGGAAACATTCTGGCCATTCGCCCCATTTCCAATCACTTGCGCATCATACCTGACTTTTGCTACTGGCGGGGCATGCTCGTGTTGACGGGGGATCAGGCGGATCGTTCGACCGGGCAACCCCAATCCAACTTCTGGTTTGGCAACATCGATGAGTTGTGGCAGATGGGTAAGCCTACCGGTTGGGGGGCACCCTGGTGGGAAAAAACGGTGCAAAAAGGCGAAGTTTCTGACCCCTTTTTGATGACGGGTTTTGATAAAAAAGTGGTGCACCTCACGCAGGATTCCGACCAGGAAGTGGAATTCAAAATCGAAATTGACTTCAAAGGCACCGGGGATTGGCATACGTATCAAACGATCAAAGTACCAGCCAAGGGTTATGTGCATCACGAATTTCCCACTGGATTTTCCTGCCATTGGGTGCGGGTGACAGCGAGTAAGGCTTGTAAAACGACGGTTTATTTTGTGTATAGTTGAGGTTGCAGCGAACACGCTCAGCGCATTTTTAAGCTGTACAAAAAAGTGGGGATTCCCAGCTATCTTTCCAAGCAAAATGTATAATTTGCTGAGGTCTTTTGCTCCAGTTCCATACAAGGAATTAAAGTGAGCCACAACAAACTATCAAACAAACAAAAATGAGAAGGAATACCATTCTATTCTGCCTATTGGCATTTTTTGTACTGTATGCCTGCAAAGTGCAAAAAGATACCCAGGTGGTTAGCGCCCAAAGTCCTGCGTCACCTACCACTGATGCCAGCACGACCGATAGCCTCAATTTGCCTCCCATTGCTCCTTTTTCCATTGAGCTGCTTAGCCCTACTCAAAGCCAAAAAGCATTCATCGTGCCCAAGGGTTACCACATGGAATTGGTGGCCAGCGAACCCATGATCACCGAGCCAGTCGTGATTACCTGGGATGGCGATGCCAGAATGTACGTTGCCCAAATGGAAACCTACACCCAGGACGCAGATGGCACCGGAACCAAAGAAAAAAAGAGCCGGGTAATTCTCCTGGAAGACACCAACAATGATGGCAAAATGGACAAAAGTTCGGTTTTTATCAAAGACCTCATTTTGCCCCGGATGCTCCTTTGTGTCAACCACGAACTGCTGGTCAATGAAACCGACACTTACGACATTTACAGCTACAAAGACACCAATGGCGATGGAGTAGCCGACGAAAAAAGAGCCATGTACTCCGTAGGAAAAGTAGCCCCTGGGAACTTGGAACACCAACGCAGCGGCCTGGATTGGAACCTTGACAATTACATTTACCAAACTGTTGACCCCGTTCGTTTTCGCTACGTCAATGGCATGCTCCAGCCGGATTCCCTCCACAGCGGCTCCAATGGACAATGGGGATTGACGCACGACGATTATGGCCGCTTGTTCTTTAGCCGGGGTGGGGGAGAAAACGCGGGTTCCGGTTTTCAAATCAACCCCAAATACGGTGCATTAGAGTTTGCAGATGCCTACAGCGAAGAAAAATTCAGCCCGGTATGGTCCAGCATTGCCAACCCCGACGTACAGGGTGGCCCCAAAAGATTGCGCAAAGACAGTACCCTGAATCACTTTACCGCCGCAAACGGCCAAGCCATTTTTAGGGGCGACCGCCTTCCCGCTGACTTGGTCGGCGATTACCTGATCAATGAGCCCGTAGCGCGTATTATTCGACGCGCCAAAGTGATCAACCGCGCTGGCAAAACGTACCTTGAAAATGCTTACGAACGGCAGGAATTCATCGCCAGCACCGATTTTTTCTTCCGCCCGGTCAATTTATATACTGGCCCAGATGGCCTGCTCTACGTGGTGGACATGAACCGAGGCATCATTCAGGAGTCCAACTGGACGCGCAAGGGAAGTTTTTTGCGCGACAAAATTGATCAATACGATTTGGCCAAATACAATCAGCGCGGCCGGATCTGGCGTTTGGTGCACGACGATTACAAACCCGGCCCAAAGCCCAAAATGTTGGACGTTCCTGCCAGCACATTATTGCCGCACCTGGATCATGCCAATGGTTGGTGGCGGGACAATGCCCAAAAACAACTGATTTTGTTGGGCGACAAATCGGTGATTCCTGCCCTGAAACAAATGGCACTTGGCCAGCAAGGCACACTGCCCAAAGCACCTTCGGCCCTGGGGCGTTTGCATGCTTTGTGGACGCTGGAAGGTTTGAACGCCATCAGCAAAGACTTGCTCAGCGCTGCCCTGAAAGATGGCGATCCCCAAGTTCGCCGGGCCGCGATCTGGATCGGTGAAACCTACATCAAGCAAAATGATGCTGAGTTGATTGCTCAATTGGGTAAAATGACCAGCGATCCCAATGACGATGTAAAAGTCCAGTTGCTTTTGTCTTTGGGTTCGAGCAAAAATGCGCAGGCGCAAAAAATAGCCCAGGACATCTTGAGCCAAAACGCCAACCACGAAATGCTCCGCAGCAGCAAGGCCAGCATGGACAAACACGAAGATTTTAAATTGTATGGCCGCCGCCTGGGCAGTTTTGCGGCTTCCGATCGGAAATTGCTGCTGGAAGGGGCTCAGATTTATCAGTCGATGTGTTCGCCTTGCCACGGTGGGGACGGAAAGGGTTTGGCCAGCAATGCTGCTCCAGTTTTGGTGGGTTCAAAACGTTTGCATGGGGACAAATCAAATGCTATCCGCATCCTTTTGCACGGACTAAAAGGGCCAATCGAGGGCAAAACTTTCCTTAGTGAAATGCCCGCCATGAAAGACAATACCGATGAGTGGGTCGCCGCCGTTTTGAGTTATGGGCGCTATGAGTTTGCCACCAACCAAGGTGCTGCTGCCCGCAACAAAGCCCTGATGATGGTACAGCCAGAGGAGGTGAAAAAAATCCGAGACCAACACAAAAAAGTGAAAAAAGCCTGGACCGTGGAAGAATTGGAAAAATTGGCCCCGCCAGCAGTAGCACCAGCTAGGTAGCCATAAACATTAACCCAAAAAATAGTAGCATGAAAATGAAACGTCGCGACTTTTTGTCCAAAACAGCCATGGCGGGTGCCGCTACGCTGTTGTCGTCACCAGCCCTGTTTTCGGGCAGTTTTCGGCCCAAAGAAAAACTGGGCATTGCCTTGGTTGGTCTGGGTTATTACAGCACCGACCTGCTCGCTCCAGCCCTGCAACTGACCGAAAAAGCCTACTTGGCAGGTATCGTAACGGGTACCCCGTCAAAGGCCGAAACCTGGAAAAAGAAGTACAACATCCCGGACAAAAACTGCTACAACTACCAAAACTTTGACCAAATCGCCAACAATCCCGACATCGACGTGGTGTACGTGGTGCTGCCACCCTCCATGCACCGCGAATACGTGGTGCGGGCGGCCAAGGCGGGCAAACACGTGTTTTGTGAAAAACCGATGGCCCCTTCCGTAGCGGATTGTGAAGCAATGATCAAAGCCTGCAATGACAACAAGGTGAAACTCGCCATCGGCTACCGCTGTCAACACGATCCCAATATTCAGGCCTACATGAACGTGGCCAAGCAACAGAAATTTGGCAAAGTGAAAATGGTGACCAGCGCCGCTGGATACTTCGACGGTCGGACCAACCACTGGAAACAAAGCAAGGCCCTCGGCGGTGGGGTCATGGGCGACATGGGCGTGTATGCGCTGCAAGGTGCCCGCCTGGCCACAGGAGAGGAACCCATCAGTGTGTTTGCTCAGGCTTCAACTACCCGGCCGGAAATTTACAAGGAGGTGGAAGAAACGATGATGTTCATGTTGGAATTCCCCAGCGGTGCGCGGGCTTCCTGCCAAACCAGTTTTGGCATCAACATGAACTACCTCCAGGTCAATTACGAAAAGGGTTGGCTCAAGATGGAGCCCCAATCTGGTTACAATGGCAACAAAGGCAGCATGTCGGACGGTACAATCATCAATTTTGCGATCAAAAACCAACAGGCCAAACAGATGGATGAGGATTGTGCAGCGCTGATGGCGGGTACTGCTTTGATCGCGCCAGGAGAAGAGGGGCTGCGGGATATTCGGGTGGTGGAAGCAATTTACAAGTCCGTGAAGACCGGGAAGGTGGTGAAGATATAAATGCTCAGGTGAATCCTAAGGTGTCTTAGGTTTCTTAGGTGGTGAAAAAGAACAAAACCTGCGTAGCAGGGTATATTTTTACCACCTAAGAAACCTAAGACACCCAAGGATTCACCTAAGAAATGATGCGCCAGAGGCGCTTACAAGTATGGAGATTTGGGATGACGAACGTTTCAATCCTTCCCGAACCACTTCCGCCCCTTCATCCGCTTCTTCAAATCCTGCGAAAAATGGTGTTCATCCAGCACCCCCACCAAACGATTCCAGGGGTTGTAAACGGGCATTGCGCCCACATCCGAAACTTGCAGAATCCCAAATGCCTGCCGCAAATTTTCGGCACTCACCAAAGGATAAATCTCGGGCAACATGTATTTGCTCACCGGGGCTTGCAAGTCCTTCTTTTTGCGCGCATCCAACAGCTTGAATTCTGGCAGAACGCCCATGAGGTTTTGCCATTGGTCGAACACCAAAAAGTTTTTTTCCAAACCCTCGGTATAGATGTTCAAAACTTGCTGGATGCTATCATCAAGGTAAACCCGCGAAAAATTGCCTCGCATCAGCTGATCCACCTTGAGTTTGCCCACCATGTTCTCCATGCGTACCGAGCGGTACTCATTTTCGGCAGTAAACAAGATAAACAGGCCAATCAGCGCATACATCGGATTGCTTTGCCAAATACCCCCAGCAATCATCCCGAGTGCCAATAATTGACCAATCCGCGCCGCAATCATAGTGGCATTCAATCGGCCTAGTCCAATCGAAAGTAGTGCCCGCAAAATCCGCCCGCCATCCATCGGGAAGGCAGGAATGAGGTTGAAGGTGGCCAAAATAACATTGAGCCAAGCCATAAAAAAGATGAAGCGGTCAAAATTGGAGTAGTCACTCAGGAAAAAATTGCCTTTGGCAAAAACCACCCCGTTCATGATCTCCCAGCGTTGGTCGGGAGTAAATCGGAACAAGTAGAGGCTAAAAAGGATAGCTAGGGCAACATTGACCAAAGGTCCGGCAATGGCGACCCAAAACTCATGCGCAGGTTTTTCGGGCAAATGATCCAGGCGAGCTACGCCGCCAATGGGCAACAAGATGATGTCTCGTGTATTGACTCCATAGCGCCGAGCGGTAAGGGCGTGCCCAAACTCGTGCAAAACCACTAGAAAAAACAGCACCAGCACAAAAATCCCCGACCACAGCATCGCGATTTTATCCCAGTCGGTATCGTATCCTGCGTACAAAACATAGCCCAATACCAGCACAAAAAAACTCCAGTGGACCCGCACTGGTATGTTGAAAACGCGGGCAATGCGAAAGGCTCCAGTCATGTTTTTAGTTGAGAGGTTGTCGCCCGACTCTAAGTTTTATAAAGTTGTTGCGACAAAAAATTATACAAATTACACCAATTTGTGTTTACGACCAGCGGCAGAGCCGCCAAACGTCTGTAGCATGTAGACCAAGCAGTGCATTTAAGGTGCGTAGCACCGGAACAGCTGAAAAGTTGCGGTGCTACGCACCTTAAATGCATTGCTTCGTTCCTTCACCTCTACAGACGTTTGGCGGCTCTGCCGCTGGTCAACTCATTTGGGGCTATTACTTGGATATAACATTTCAACCCTTCAACTCAATCGATCGGTTTAGTAGCCGGCGTCTCCACCTTCGGCTTTACTGCCGCATTCTCTTGTTGAACCGTCCAGCCTGCGCTTTCGCCAATGAATTTGATCAAGTCTATGATTTCAATGCCTTGCTCACGCGCCTGCTTAATCAAATCGCTTTCCTTGGCTTTTTGTTCAATCAGGTCGCGGGCTTTTTTGTTGAGTTTGTTGTAGTCTTCTGGTGTGAAGCTATTAAAAGAACCCTCCGAGATGTCGTAATAATCGATGCTGTGATCGATAGAAATGATCTCTGGTTCTTTGGGGATATTGCGGATGGTGATGGTTTTGGTGGCAGTATCCGCTTTGATGTCCAAGCCCTCCAGGTTGTAGCCCACCGATACCCGGGCCTTTACCCGCAACAGCGCTTTTTTTCGAAAGATCCACCAGTCGTAGCGCCAGTAATCCTTGTGGCTGTACAATTCGGTAAAGTACCCCTCTACAGTAACCAGTTTGGCTACCGTTTGCATTTTTTCCAGTAGCACCGAAGCTTCCGCTTGGGTGACTACATGTTCTTTGGGTTTAAAAATACCCCGGGCAATCCAAAAACCAGCAATGAACACCCCGATCAAGCCCAAAACAAGCAACAAGCGACGCAGCATAGTTTATTTTTTTATGGTTCCAAAGATAAACAAGGGGCGATAAAAAATAAGTGTTCATTTTTGCCCCACTGCGTATGCTTATTTCTCTTCATCTTCCGGGCTGATTTCCTCACCCTCATTTTTGTCCTTCACTTTGGCGCTCACCGGATAGCGCACCCCCTTGTAACTTTTCAGAATCACCTTCACTGAGCCAATCGAAATAGGTGACTCAATCATCAGGGGCAAACGGTTTTTGTCGTCAGTAGCCCAGATGGTCAGGTTGGAACTTTCTTTAAAAATGTAGCCTTTGATCACCTCTGGGTTGAAGGCTACGGTATTGAAATGCCCCAGGCCCCGGATTTTTTTATTGGCAAACTTACCCTTGTAGTTCACTTTAAGGGGCCAGGTTTTTTTATCGATGAAAATTTTGATTGGGAAGTCTTGCCCGGGCCGCATTTGGTCAAAATTGAGGTTGCGGGCGCAATACACCATCGACAAAATATCGTGGATACAAGAATCCGTATCGTATTCGGTGACTTCAGCAACGTCCTTGGTTTTGCCCCGCAGGGATTTCACCTTGCCATTTTCCCGATCAAAAGACAGGCGATCGTACAAAGTGTATTTGCCCTCGTTTACTTCGCGCACTGAAGTAATGGGCAGTAGGGTCTTTTTGTCCACGTAGGCATCATACTTGTCGCGCACCTTGAAGAAGGCGTCGTACCCCTTGTAAGTGCCGCCATGTGCCGAAAAATGGTAGCGGTCGCCCATGTCTACCACCTTGAAGGTCACCTCACCCGCCGACATCCAGATGAAATTCCAGTTGTAAAAAACTTTGTACACCATTTCCTCCCCGTGCTTGAACACCTGATTGTCCATGTCACATTGGTCGCCAGCGTACAGGGGAATGTGATTGGGTACACTTTCGGGCTGAGGGCTGCGGAAGGCACTCAAGCCTAGCAAGAGGGGAACCGCAGCAATTTTCATCATCCGGGAGAGAAACATAGATGTATTGGTTTTTTAGTTAAACAGTGAAAATAGCCTCTAAGGTTCGCTTTTTCACCACTTTTTGACGATGTAAAACAAACCAAGTAACGCTGGGAAGGCCAAATTTAGTACGAACAGGGTATAAGAGGCCGCCAGAATACTCAGGGCATTGGCTCCCCAAATGCCCCAAATCAACAAGGCAATTTCCCCTCTGGCCAGCAAAGCCAGCACTGGCGGCAATGGAATAGCGGTTTGCAACAAATAAATACTGCCCACCCCGGCCAGCGCTGCATCCAGCGGCAAGTCAATGCCGTAAAAACGCAAAATGGCGTAATACTGAATGCTGTACAACCCATAACGCAGCCAGGCATAGCCAAAACCAGCCGCAAAGGTGCGCCAACTGTAGCGCTCCGTGATGTCGAGGCCCTGCTGCAAGGGCATTTGTAAAAATTTGAAAAACCCGCGCCAAGCCTCACCCTTGATCCGTTCCGCATAATGATGCAAAAGCCAGGGGATCACCACTACGCCCAATAAGAGCAGGCACACAAAGAGCACAATGATGAAGCTTAAAAAAAGCCCGGTCTGCTCAATGGTTGAACTTTTGACATAATACCGTAGCCACAACAAGGAAGGAAAACCCATTCCCAGCAAGACTAAAAACTGACAATAATTGCTGGCAATGGTGGCCAACAGGATTTGAGTTTTTTGCCCCTTGGGTGTGAGCAGCCAGCGCCCGAGGTAATCTCCACTGCGGTTGGGCAAAAGCATGGATGCGGACACTCCGGCTAACACCGCATGCCAACTTTGTACAAAAGACATTCCACTCCAGGGTTGGGTGAATACGCGCCATTTGTAGGTTTCCAGGAGCCAGTTGAAGGGCATCAAGAAGCAACAAAAAAGTAGATAGGCCAATGCAGCGCCAGATAGATTGTGCCGAAAAAGGGACCAAAGTTCTACTATATTATTGTGGCTAAAAAGCTCGGTATACAAACCCCACACAATGGCGAAGGCCAATAAGTAGCGTAACAAAACCCAAAGTTGCGGCGTAGTTTTAATGTGCTTGAACAAAACAAAGAGTTTTAATTAATTTGCTTTAGCGTAAAAATAGTTCTACTTTGCAGCAAAATCAGCAAGGGTGGCAGAAAAATTGGAAACTTACCGCATTTTAGGCGTCGATCCAGGCACCAATATCCTGGGCTACGCCATCCTGGAAGTCAAAGGAGATGTGTTGCTCCCGGTAGACATTGGAGTGGTGTACCTGAAACAGTTTGAAGACCACCCCCAAAAACTCCAGCGCATTTTTGAACGGATCACCAGCATCATCTCCCAATACGGCCCGCGCTACCTGGCCATCGAAGCACCTTTTTTTGGCAAAAATCCACAATCCATGCTCAAATTGGGTCGGGCCCAAGGCGTGGCCATGGCCGCAGCCATCACCAAAGGCCTCGAAATCACCGAATATTCCCCCAAGAAGATCAAACAATCCGTCACCGGCAATGGCAACGCCGCCAAGGAACAGGTAGCCGCCATGCTGCAAAATACCCTCAAAGTAAACCTGGATGGGCAATACCTGGATGCTACGGATGCCCTGGCTGCTGCGGTTTGTCATTATTATCAGTCGCGCTCGCCGTTAGGTGGGGCGGGGAAGAAGTTCAACGATTGGGGGGCTTTTTTGAAGGAGAATCCGGGGAGGGGGAAGTGAAGGGGTTTGGAGGGTTAGAGGCTGTATTGACCTGTATCTACGAGCATCATTCAAGTAGGCATTAGGGAAACTTTTCCTTTTCAATGATGGTTTCTTATCCAAAATTGAATAAATTGCTTAAAAATTGATCCTTCCATGCTTGAGTTAAAACGAATTACTTTTGATCCAAATGTTATGGGTGGCAAACCTTGTATTAGAGGGATGCGCATTACTGTAGGTACAATTGTTGGACTGGTAGCTTGTGGCTATTCATTCGCTAAAATTTTGGACTATTATCCTTATCTGGAAGAGGATGACATAAAAGAAGCGCTGACTTATGCCGCTTGGAGGTCAGAAGAAGTAGAAGTACCATTTGCTGCTTAATTGGCTTTTATGAAAATTGTAATCGATATGTGCCTGCCTCCCCTTTGGGCAGACTATTTCGCAGGAGCAAATATTGAGGCTTCTCACTGGACTCAAATTGGGAATCCCAAAGCTGCGGATAGGGAAATTTTTGACTGGGCTCAACAAAACGATTATATCGTATTTACTCATGATCTAGATTTCGGTGCTATCCTGGCTGCTACTAATGCAAATGCACCCTCTGTAATTCAAATCCGTACTCAAGACGTCACGCCTGAAAAACAAGGAACGCGGTTAATCGAAGCGATAAAGGCACATGAAAGTTATTTGCTCGCCGGAGCATTATTGACCATCGATGAACTTAAAGCCAAAATTAGAATTTTGCCTATTCGTTTGTAGGCACCTCTTCTCCAGGAAATAAAGTTGATCTCTAAATTGCATTTTATGTACGCACCATTTGTCATTTCAGGGATACTTGAAGAAGTCCTTGCCAATAAGGTGGCCATAACCAATACCAATATCCTGGGCGATGCACTCAATGAGCAATTATCGCTTAGCAATTATGGTGATGGGATTGAAGGAATTGCCTTCATTTATGTGGTGACTCCTCCTGAAGATGAAATCCACGAGGAATGTTTCAGCTACAGCCGCAAAAAGAAAGAGCTTTACATTCAAATGCGCTTGCCCTTCACTGAGGTCAAAAATGCCACTGTGCCCGAAACCTTACAAATGATGGCTGCGAAGTACTTGCAAACCATTGAGGAATGGCTGCCGAAGAAAAAAATCTCTCATTTTGATGGGGTAAGGTTTGTGGAGGATGTGAAGAGATTGTTTGAAGAGGAGGGCTGGTTGAAGGTTGGGGAATTGGTTTGAGGCACTAGTTTT
>JAIYAV010000006.1 GCA_027488855.1 Saprospiraceae bacterium | reverse complement strand
TGGAAATATGTTTAAAAAACGCTGAGCAAAAGTAGTAGGCTGGCCAGTAAACGGCGTTAACCTAGATTAATAAACCTACCTCTTTGTGTTTTTTTGCCCTCTGATTTTGCTTAAGGCCTGTGGAGTTACCCCCAAATAAGATGCAATCATTTTTTGTGGTACTCTATTGACGATGTCTGGATAAGTAGCAATGAACTGTTTGTATCGGTCAAATGCCGAGAAACTTAGTAACATTACGACCCGATCTTGCAGGGTAGCAATCCGCCTTCCCATCATCTCAATGGTTTGATCCGTATATTCGTCTAATGTGCGTGGAATTTTTTCGTCAACCCCCTTGGTGATGATTTCTATTTGAGAATTTTCAATCGCATCAATATAAAAAATACTTTTTTTGCTTTCGGCAAGGGCGGCAAAATCGGATAAGGTCCACCCTTCTGGCGCAAACATATAAATGTGTTCTTTTCCATCATCATCCACAAGGTACATTCGGAGTAATCCAGTGATTACATGAATGATTTTATGTTTGAGTTCGTTGGGCTTTTGAACGAATTCACCCTTGGTAACTTTTTTGATCTCCATTTGTAGACATTTTAAACGGCTTCTCCAACTTGCCCTGACATCCGACATTACTGTAAAATTGGAAAAGGACGATTTTGGTTCAATTTATCATTACCAATGCAATAAAATTTGACATTGCAGATGATTTGGACGACTGAGGCTTCAGGTTTATCTTTGTCGTGTGGGCGAGGAAAGTGCACATATTTACGCGTAGCGGTAATTTTAGGACGACATTCCAATGGACAACTTTATAAATTATTTACAGGTTATTTCCAAACTTTCAGACGACACAAAATCGGACTTAGTAAACTGCTTAACGACTTTTGAGTTTGCAAAAAATAAGACCATACTCAAGCAAGGACAAGTTTGCAATTATCTCTATTTTGTAGACAAGGGACTGCTTCGACTATTCTATTATCGTGACGGAAAAGACATTACCGACTACTTCGCTACTGAACAAAATATTATTGGTGGAATTGATAGTTTTTTTTCACAAAAACCAAGTGAGAAGATTATTGAAACTTTAGAAGCCTGTAGCCTAATTGCCATATCGTTCGACAATCTTGAAAAGCTTTATCAGAAGCATCACGACCTTGAAAGAGTTGGAAGAATTCTTTCAGTAGGGGCCTTTCTTTCTATGCAAGAAAGGCTTTTTGCCATTCAATTTCACTCAGCCAAGCAACGTTACCAAGAGCTTTTAGCGCGTAGTCCTGACATTTTACAACGAGTGCCACTCGGACACATTGCTTCCTATTTAGGCATTACACAAGTTACCCTAAGTCGTATAAGAAGCCAAAAGTGATTTTTATCATTTGTAAAAGGAATTGATTTTTGCTTGCCCCAATTTTGCTGCATCAATTTAATTCAAAACAAATGACAAATCAAACCGTAATCATAACCGGGGCAAATTCAGGTTTAGGCTTTGAATGCGCCAAAACAATTGCTAATGCGAATAAAGATTGGCATCTCGTTATTGCTTGTAGAAATCTCGTAAAAGGAGAAGAAGCAAAAACTAAATTAATAGCAACAACTGGGCATAAAGCAATAACGGTTTTACCATTAGACCTTGCTTCCCTGCAATCAGTTAGAGAATTTGTAAAAGTATTTGATACAACTGATTTACCACCACTACACGGACTAATAAACAACGCAGGAATGCAGGTAATGACTGGTTTGGAATACACCAAAGATGGCTATGAACTCACATTTGGCACAAATCATCTTGGACACTTTTTATTGACTAATTTACTGATCGATAAAATGACTGAACCAGCAAGAATTATTGTGGTAAGCAGTGGAACTCACGACCCCGATACAATCGACGGAAGATTTAATAAACCCATTTTTTTAGGAGCAACAAGGTTAGCCAAACCCGAAAGCGAAAAGGACATGACAGGTATGCAACGCTATTCCACCTCCAAACTTGCCAATCTTATGTTTGCTTACGAATTGTCAAGGAGACTAAACGGTAAAAAAATTACGGTTAATGCTTTTGACCCTGCTGCTGTTCCTGCAACCAATCTTTTAAGTAGTATTAAAAATCCTTTTGCACGATGGAGCATCAGAGCATCAACCAAAATGTTTAAACTATTGGGTGTAAAAATTAGCACTCCCGAAAGATCAGGTAGTGCAATGGCGAGACTTCTTTTGGACGAAAAGCTCAATGATGTAACAGGAAAATACTTTCAAATATTAGACGAAAAACAATCGTCAAAACAATCCTACGATAAAAAAATAGCGACAGAACTTTGGAATGACAGCGAAAAATTAACGGGACTGCGATGAAAAACTACCGCTAATATGCTGCTCTTGCAATGTCCTTCAAGAGGATTTTTTTGTCGAGGTTATTCTCTGCGAATTGAATTGCGCTGTTCAGACTTTCAAGATATATTTCTTTTGTTTCCTTCATTTTCCCCGTTTTGAGTGTTTGTCGTTGTGATTGGCATTAACGGTTTTAGGCTTTGCGGTGGAAAACCCGCATTGAACTAAACCTTCGACTAAATTTAGCGCATTCATCACCTTTTTTATGCATCCTTGTAAATTTTGTTTTGTCTATGTTACTGACCTTTTACTTTTATCAAGAAATTTCCACCTTGTAACCTTCAACAAGCAGAGCTCAGGTCTGGTTCTGTGGTCAGGCGGGGGTGAAATTCCCCGCCTGACTCAATTGGGTGCAATTCTAAAATCAACATTATGAAATATGAACTAATCCTATTAAGTCTTTTAATTTCTACTGCTTTGACCTACACCTCAAACGGTCAGGAAACTTTGACTTATGATAAAATAAACACAAAGCAATTAAAACCAGCTATGCTGTACTGGGATTTTGGTTCACCTGAGTATTTAACAATTGAAAGTATATATCCCTTGAAGGACTCAATAAATTCATATTGGAATGTGACCCACAGAAGCCCAATAGTTGATGATACAGTCGGCAATGGATTTGACTATTATCTTATAAATGAAAAAGGATTGAGACCCGTAATAAGCCATATGTATCACTTAGGATTCACGAATTATTACATCAATTTTAAATCAGACACCGCCTATTTATCTATTAAATCAATGAGAGATACCGTAGATTACAAGGTTAAAATTCCCGAAATACTTGCCCCCGAAGGGCCTGGTCTGCCAGTATTTTTAGGTAGCCTGAAATTTTCAAAACAATTACATATCAGTTATTACGAGCTCAACAGATGGTCTGGAACTCCTCCGAGAATAGGACAGCTTGAACTTACTGAACTAAAGGTTGTTGGTACAGAAAAATTAGAAATAGATGGGAAATCTTATGATACTTTCAAAGTGCTTATTTCAAGTAAATCAGGACGTTTTACTGAAGTTTGGGTTTTGAAAAACGCACCTCATTATTGGGTAAAGGTCAATCATAAAATTGATGAAAAAAGAACGATGAGGTCAAGAGTGGTTAAAATGTATATTTTCGGGGCTAAATGAGAGAGAATCACTTATTTTTTTTATCGCCCCTTACTTTATTTCACTTTCGTTCCTTAACGATGACTTTCTCACAATCAATTCTACATCCAACAGGCGATTGCTGAATTTTTGATTCTTGGTTTCAATCTCCTCAATCAAGAGTTCGGTGGCTATTTTTCCCATTTCGACTGTTGGCCCAGTAATGGTTGACAGTTGGGGGTCAATGATTGAGGATACTGGATTGTTTCCCATACCCACAACACAAAGTTCAGTGGGGATGGCAATACCTTTTTCTTTAGCGGCTAAGATCAGCTCGATCCCGATAAAATCAGAATAAACAAAGACACCATCGGGTGGGTGACTCAGGTTTAACAAATGGGCAACACATTCTTTTGAATTTGCGGTGTATAAATCATTGTACACAATCAAACTCATGTCAATTGGCATTCGGTGTTTGATGAGCGTATCACAAAAACCCCTCAAACGTTCCTTACTGAAAGCAAGGTTGGTCGGCCCTGCAATGTGTGCAATTCGGGTACAACCTTGTTCTATCAAATGTTCTACTGCTTTGCAGCCAGCTAGGTAATTGTCAACCGTTACACTTGATCCTTGAAGGGTTTCGGGGGCTCTATTGATAAAAACGAAGGGTATGTTTTTATCTTCGAATTGTTTGATATGGCTTGTATCCTGTGTTTTTGAGGTGATTGAAATGAGTACGCCATCGACCCGGTTGTTGATCAACTGGTTGCAATTGGCTATTTCATTTTCATAAGATTCATGAGAAAGGCAGAGGATACTGGTGTATTTTTTTTCAGAAAGAATTTCCTGGATACCCTGTAAAACTTCGGGATAAAACGAAGAGCTAATGATGGAAGGAATGATGATCCCGATGGTATTGCTCGTGTGCTTGACCAATGTTTTTGCGATCAGGTTGGGCTGGTAGTTCATTTTTATCGCCATGTCCAATACTTTCTTCCTCGTTTCGGGATTGACTACCGGATTGCCCAACAACGCTTTGGAAACCGTAGAGAAAGAAATCTGCAAAGCCTCGGCGATGTCCTTGATGGTGACGTTCTGCTTTTTTTCCAGTTCGCTCCGGGGTGCTATGTTTTTGTTTGGCAGGGTAAAATGCAGCTTACAATGTTTACAGAAATAACGTTGTTTTTTACCCACCTTTCCTGCTTTGGAAATAGTCCCTACCTCTCCACATTTGATGCATTCTACCATAGATAGCTCTGTTTTTTTTAAAAAGAAAAATCGTGCTGCTCGCCTATTTAAAGAAACAACCATTGACAAAGGTCGGGTCAGATGTTGAGATAGCGTAGTAGTGGGGCAAAAATACCAAGATAAGATCATCATTGTCAGGTCAAAAAAATTTTTTCTACTGACAACGTTGTCAATAGGAATTTACAACGTTGTCAGTAGTTCTTGAATTTGCAGCCATTCTTTTATTGCAACGAAGGAGATATTTTTGTTCTATTGTTTTGATTTTTACCTAAAATCAATATTTTATTATGAAAAAAAAATACTCACTGGTCTTGCTTTATTTTCTACTAACTGGCTGGAATGGTGCACAAATTCGCGCTGAAAAACCAGGAAATGTAGACAATGGTAATTTGGTACATAGGAGCTACTATTTTTCCTATTCACCTATTCTTTACTCGGCAGAAGCGAAAGAAAGCGCATTGGTTATCACTGGTCAAGTAACCGACGAGAAGAATGAGCCACTGATTGGCGCAAGTATTTTTCTCAAGGGAACATCAAAAGGAACGGTAACCAATGCTCAGGGCTTGTATACGCTTGAGCTGGATGATGCAGACAAGAATGGCACCTTGGTCATCAGTTATGTGGGATTTGATTCAAAGGAAATTGCCATAGCTGGACAAACTACAATAGATGTGCAATTGTCCTCCGGAAAAGCCTTGGATGAAGTGGTCGTTGTTGCCTATGGGGCTCAAAAAAAGAGTACCCTAACTGGATCAATAGCGACGGTAAAAGCCAAAGACCTGACCATTGCTCCTTTTGCCAGTGTAACCAATGCCATCGTAGGCCGATTGCCGGGCCTGGTAGCCAAACAAACCAGTGGACAACCCGGCAGCGATGCTGCGGCCATCAGTATCCGTGGTTTTGGCAATGCCCTGGTTATTGTGGACGGGGTTGAATCCAGCTTCAATAACTACGATGCAAGCCAGATCGAATCCATTACCATCCTGAAAGATGGAGCGGCTTCTATTTATGGTGCTCGTGCTGGCAATGGGGTGATATTGGTAACCACCAAACGTGGAGGAAGTGGAAAGCCAGTCATCACAGCGAATCTAACCTCCTCCTTGCAGGGCGTAACCAGCATGATGAAACCTACCAGTGCCGCTCAATTGGCAGAAATACAAAGAGAAATTCACCTGCAAGGGGGGAACCCTGAAGCAACAGCCCCATGGACATTAGAGCAAATTGGCAAATTCAAGCAAGGCAATGATCCCCTTTATCCCAATACAGACTGGTACGATGTCGTCTTTAGAGATTGGGCACCCCAACAACAACACAACATTTCGGTACGTGGAGGGAGTGAAAAAATCAGGTATTATGGCTTTGTAGGCTACACGGATCAGGAAACCATGATTAAAACGGGTGGCGGTGGCTTCAAGCGATACAATGCCATGACCAACATTGATGCCAGCATCACCGATGACCTGACCATGCGCTTTGATTTTTCGGCGGCCTATGAAGACAGAAAATTTGCCATTCGCGGATTGGGTACCAATTCAGCTGCTTGGCAGGATTTGTACACCACCCGCCCCTGGTTTCCATCCACTTTGCCTGATCAGACCCGACTTTCCTTTGGCGGCTCCGATGTGGGTAGCGTCTACGCTTCGACCAATATGGATATCTCAGGCTATGATGCCAGCCAATCCAAAGATTTGAAAGCCACGCTGATCTTGGATTATAAAATTCGCTTCATCAAAGGATTGTCTGCTAAAGCCTTAGTGAATTATCGGGACTTCAACGTAGTGGAAAAGCGCTTCCAAAAACCCATGACGTTTTACACGTATAACCCCAGTAATGAGCAATATACCTTAGCATATAGGTTTTTTGAAAAGGCGCAATTGACGCAAGTCTACTCCTTTAGCCCAACGCTAACCCAAAACTATTCACTGAATTATGAAAATGCATTTGGGAAGCATCGAATCTCCGCACTGGGTCTTTATGAAAGCATTGAATATCGGTCTGATAACTTTAATGCCAGAAGAATTGATTTTTTAACCCCTTCTGTTGAGCAACTATTTGCGGGAAGTGCTGCTACAGCCACTAACGGTGGGAGTGCTTCAGAAATGGGTAGAAAAAGTTTTGTTGGAAAATTGAATTATTCCTTCAATGACAAATACCTGTTAGAAGGGATTTTCCGTGCTGATGCCTCTGCAAGATTCCCTGAAAACAAACGATGGGGTTATTTTCCAAGTCTTTCGCTCGGTTGGGTCATTTCCAAGGAATCATTCATGAGCAAGATTAAGGCGTTGGACAACCTTAAAATCAGAGCAAGTCACGGCCAATCGGGCAATGATGCTATTGGTAACTTCCAATATTTGGCTGGCTATAATTTTGGGGACTTTTATGCCTTTAATGGCGTTTCTCAGCAAGGATTGGCACCACGAGGTATTGCAAATCCATTGCTTACCTGGGAAAAAATGGCCATATCAAACCTAGGATTGGACTTTTCACTCTTTGAGCGCAAGATTTATGGTGAATTTGATGTCTTTTACCGGGAGCGGACCGGGATACCTGCAACCCGTGTAACCGTACTACCCTCAACCTTTGGTGCAGCACTACCGCTTGAAAATTTGAACAGCCTAAATGACCGTGGTTTCGAATTTATGTTGGGAACAACTGGACGAAGCAAGGATTTTACCTATGACATCAGTGCCAACATCTCTTGGGCAAGATCAAAGTGGGGACACTTTGAAGAGCCTGTCTTCACCGATCCCGACCAAAAACGCCTCAACCAAAGAAGTGGACAATGGACAGACCGGACTTTTGGCTATCTGTACGACGGTCTGTTTACCAGCCTGGAAGAAATCAAAGCGCTCCCCTACGATCAGGACTTGAGAGGAAATACTACCCTCCGCCCAGGTGATGTAAAATACCTGGATGTGAATGGGGACAAAAGAATCGATTTTAGGGATCAGGTCGAGATTGGCCGGGGAACAACCCCACGCTGGATATTCGGCACCAATATCAATTTGAGTTACAAGAATTTTGATTTTTCTGCTCTGGTGCAAGGCGCTTTTGGCTACAGTACGAATGCGAATTTGAGAGGACGTTACGGCGGCATCTTTAGCTCAAGATTGTATGAAGTACGCTGGACCGAAACCACCAATGATAAAAATGCCCTTATTCCGCGCCTAGGCGGTGTTGGTGCGAATAGAAACGTATCTGATTATTACATCAAAGATGCGGCCTATGCACGCTTGAAGACCTTTGCCATCGGGTATTCCTTACCCAAACGCTGGTTAACTGCTGCACACATCCAGCAGTTCAGGGTTTACGTTTCCGGAACCAATATGCTGACCTGGAATCGCTTGGCCAAATACCTGGTTGATCCTGAAGCTCCTTTGGATGTAGATGTTTTGCGGTACTATCCTCAGCAGCGGGTAATCAGTTTTGGTGCCAATGTGTCATTTTAACCAACCAATAATCAACAGAAAATGAAAAAAATACACTTCATAGGTTTGTTCATTACCCTTTTTTTGGTCTCTTGCACAGACGACTTATTAGACAAACAACCATTGGACATCATCTCCGACAAAGTTTTATGGACCGACCCAGTATTGATTGATGCCTTCTTGTCACAGCAATATGCCCAAACTCCGACCTTGGTTCAGGATTGTTGGGAAACAGGCAACAACAACTGGAGTGTAAACGTGGGAGGCCCATTCTACTTCAATAGCCTCACCGATGAAAGCAAAAACATGTGGACCTTGGGTGGAAGTGGACCTGCTGGTTATAAAGCGGGTAGCTTGAGAATTGGCGGAGGGCTTTCAGAGTACTGGGAACTGCCCTATCGAACCATCCGCTCGTTGAATGAATTTTTGGATAGAGTACCCAATTCTACTATGGAGGCTGCTACAAAAAAGAACCGCTTGGCGGAAGCGCGCTTTCTTCGGGCATTCAATTACTTCTCGATGGTCAAACGTTATGGCGGAGTACCGCTAATCACCAAAGTACAGAATCTTGACGATTCAAAAGAAGTATTGTACCCTCCGAGAGATGCTGAACAAAAAATATACGACTTCATCATCGCCGAAATGGAAGCTATTGCGGCTGATCTTCCCGAAACCTATGCAGCTGTAGACTATGGGAGACCCACTCGATATGCTGCTCAAGCACTTAAATGTAGAGCAGCATTGTATGCCGGAAGTATCGCCAAATATGGCAACGTACAATTGAATGGACTATTGGGAATTCCCTCGAATTTGGCCTCGGCTTATTTTACCAAATCTATTGAGGCGGCAAAAGTCATCATCAACAGCGGCAAACACGCTTTGTACAAGGCAGATGCAGACAAGGTGAAAAACTTTAGAAACGTCTTTTTGGTCAAGAAAAACCCTGAAGCAATTTTTGTTAAAACGCACAACAATGCTGTAGTTGCTGCCGGGAATCCCTGGACTTGGGATTATGGGCAGTCACCAAAACCTCATCCCATTGATCAAGGAAACATCAATGCACCTTACCTGGAAATGGCAGAGGAGTTCGAATACATTGATGGAAAACCGGGGAAACTGGATTATGCTGCCATTCAGACTGGCTTGTGGACGGTAGAAGACCTTTGGAAAAATAAAGACCCCCGCTTCTTTGCGACCATCTGGACACAGAACACCTCCTGGAAAGGAAATTTGGTGGATTTTCGACGGGGGATCATTACTCCCGATGGTACCATTGTTAACACGGGTTCCTACCAGGGTATTCCTGCGTTGGGTATTCAAAACTCTAATCAGGGAACGGGAACGGGTTTTGGCGTCATGAAATACCTCGATGAAAACACTCCTTTGGTTACTTTTTTAAGCAACTCAAGTTCAGATTACCAAGTATTTCGCTACGCCGAAATTTTACTGAATTTAGCCGAAGCTACACTTGAATTAGGAAATGCTGCTGAAGCGCTCAACGCCATCAACCAGATTCGAGCAAGAGCAGGCATTACTGCACTTGGATCGATTGACATGACCAAGATTCGCCACGAACGAAAAGTGGAATTAGCATTTGAAAATCATCGGTACTGGGATGTCCGACGCTGGAGAACTGCAACTACCGATCTTTCGGTTAATGGATCTGGGTTGAGGTACATCCTGGATTTCACTACCCGAAAATTTAAATTAGAAGTAATTAGAAATACCGATGGCACAGTTGCGCCCCCAGCT
Source organism: Saprospiraceae bacterium (assembly GCA_027488855.1). Lineage (GTDB taxonomy): Bacteria > Bacteroidota > Bacteroidia > Chitinophagales > Saprospiraceae > Haliscomenobacter. The sequence continues at coordinate 21,368 of JAIYAV010000006.1, read as the reverse complement.
TTTTTTGAGTACAATTATTATTTCCCCATCACCAATGGACGAACCAGTTCAAATCCGAGTTTACTAGAGAATCCTGGATACAATTGACCATTGGTTTAGGTTTAGTATTCCCATAATGAATGTCATGCGTTTTTTTCAAAAGAGAAGAGAGCGTTTGACATTCATCAAAACAATAAAATACCATACAATTATGAAAAACTTCCTATTCACAGCGGTACTGATTTTAACCTGTATTTTTGATGGGCATGCCCAGTTTACTTATTTTGTGTCACCAACTGGAGCTGACGCTAACCCTGGAACGAGTGCTGCTCCTTTTGCTACCATCCAGAAAGCCATTGATGCCGTGAAAAACACCAACAAAACTCAAGCTGGTTCGACCATTGTAACGGTAAATGCTGGAGTCTATCGCTTGTCTAGTACATTGCTGATTGACGAAAAAGTTGGCGGCAATGCAAAACATCCTGTGACCATTAAAGCGGCAGCAGGTGCTAAAGTAAGCATCAGTGGCGGAATAGCGGTTACTGGTTGGACAAAAACCAACGGTAAACCATACTTCCAAAGTACGCTTACCCTAAACGACTTGAGAGACCTATATGTAGCCGGAGAACGCCGCACCAGGGCCAGAACCAATGAACGAATCACTGGAATCAACTGGGTAAGATCAGGCACTGCAAAAGTAGGAATGCTCATTGATCAAAGTAAATTGCCCGCCATTGCCAACCCATCGCAACTTGAATTTCACATGCAAAGTGAATGGCGAGATGCTTATGTCCCCATTCAAAGCATGATCGAGAGCAATGGCGTATGGGATTTACGCTCTAACCGACTCAATGAAGTAACTGGGCTTACCCCACTTTCTGCTGTCCCAACTTTTACCTTGCCTTTTTATGTCGAAAACGCCCTCGAATTGTTGGATCAACCTGGGGAATGGTTTTTTGATCGAACCAGCAAAATCCTTTATTATTATCCCAAGGGGAATGAAAACATCGCCACATTAGAAGTAATTGCGCCAGTCATTGACAAGTTGATCGAATTTAGAGGGAGTTCGCTCAGCAATAAAGTTAAAAACGTTACCCTAAACGGAATACAATTTGCCCATGCCGCATGGAATACCCCAAGCAATGAAGGCTGGTATGGCTATCAAGCGGAACATTTGGTAAGGCCATCGGGAGTACTAGTCCCCCCAGCCGCTATTGTGCTCAATAATGCCTCTAATATTGTCATCCAAAATTGCAGCATATTAAACACTGCTGTTTCTGGAATTGCTATACCCAATGGAGTAAACGCCTCTCGCATCGATGGCTGTTATTTCTTCGACACTGGTGGAGCCGCAATTCACCTTTCCAATCGAAACCTCCTCAACGCTGATGTTGCTGGCGAGGAAGTTCCCACCAATGATACCCTCAGCAACAACCTAATCGTTCGTGCAGGCTCATCTTTTTTTGGGTCTCCCTCCATCTCCTCTTTTTATACCGATGGGCTGGTAGTCGACCACAATACCATCCTTCAATCGGCTTACACTGCTATTTCGGTTGGTTTTGGCTGGGAAGCCATTTCTTCTACGTGCAAAAACAACAAAATAACCAACAACAAAATCATCGACTACTTAGCGATTTGCACGGATGGAGGCGGCATCTACACCTTGGGAAATCAGCCCAATTCAATCGTCGAAAACAACTACATCAAAAATGGCATCAGAGACTGGGCCGCATTGTACTTTGACCAGGGAACTGCTTTTTATACAGTTCGCAACAATGTGGTCGAAAACACAACCCGTTGGCTACATATTTGGAAGAATTCAATCCGCGATATTGTATTGACGAATAACTGGTCGAATGTGTCCAGTTTTCTCAATAGAGGAACGAACATCAAATACGAAAGCCCCATTTTGGTTAACGGAGGAAATTGGCCGCAAGGTGCCCAAAATGTGATCAATAACTCAGGCTTCAAACCCGCCTATACCTGGCTAACAGCTCTTTTGCCCTCAGCGACAAATATTGCACCAACGGTTTCAATTGTTGGGGGAACCACCACGCGAACCATTGGACTGCTCGACCAATTACCACTCCAGGCGATTGTACAGGACGATGGCAAGCCTTTTGGCATCCCATTCACCAAATGGAGCAAAAAAAGTGGCCCTGGCACCGTAACCTTTCCTACTGGTGAACAAACGGGAACGCTCGCATTTTTTTCAGTACCTGGAACTTACGAGTTGGAATTTACGGTGGATGACAATCAATACACGACCAAATCGAGCATTCAGGTAGTTGTAACAGCGGCAGGCCTAGGAGCCAATCTTGCCTTGAATAAGCCCAGCACTGCTTCCTCATCCTATGATGCCGTAAACTATGTCGCCTCAAAAGCAGTGGATGGAAATGTGAATAGCATTTGGGTTTCTGCTGTCAATGATGGTGGGTTTTCAACCTGGACAGTAGATCTGGGCGCAGTAGCATCCATTAAGCGATTGGAATTGGTTGCTCGCAAGGGCTTTGATTTCAAAAACACCCGCCAGCATTTAATCTTCGAAGTGGCCGATGAGCCTACATTTGCCTCTCCCATCCTGATTGCCAATCAGGGGGAACTTCCTTTTGAATATGAAGGAACCTGGTCATTTAATTTACCCATTTCAGTGAAGGGGCGGTACATTCGCATGAGCCATTCCAGAGCAGGCGACAATACGATTGCTGAGTTTAGGGTATTCTCCGGAGATGGTACAACCCGTACCAAAGAAGTAGATAAAACCAAGGGTTTGTCTCTTGAGGTATTTCCCAATCCGGTAACAAACGGCGAAGTGACCACCAAATTCAAAATAGATGATTTGCAGGGATCCAATCAAGTGAAGCTGGAATTGTATGATTTTCAGGGTAGGGCAATCCAAACCTTGTTTGAAGGCAAAAACACCAACGAAAAAGTGCTAAATTCGACTATCAGCACGCTAAGTAGCGGGGCTTATCTTTTGGTACTTAAAGCGGATGGCAAAAGCATCAGCAAAAAGCTGGTGGTTCAGCACTAGTGCATTGGGCTTTAGAGGCGACCATCGTATACTGTAAACAAACAAAATACATCAAACTCATGGAGTTAGAACTGGAGGGGAAAATTGCTTTGGTGACGGGAGCTGGAAGGGGAATTGGGAAGGGCATCGCTTTAGTATTAGCCGAAAAAGGTGCAGACCTCATCATCAACGACAAAAATTTGAACAATGAGGTCGAAATGATAGCTGCACAAATTCGGGCGATGGGACGCAAAACCCTGACCATTGAAGCCGATGTGAGCCAGGAAGTAGAAGTGAAAGCTATGTTTCAAACCATCAAACAAACTTTTGGCCGATTGGACATTCTGGTCAATAACGCTGGGACTTCCCAAAACAAAAACATTTTTGAAATAGAGCTGCAAGACTGGTATTACGTTATTGACACCAATCTCACCAGTACTTTTTTGTGCACCAAAGAGGCGATGATCCTCATGCGAACGCAACAATATGGCAGGATCATCAACATCAGTTCAGTTGTAGCCGAAAGAGGCTCGATAAATGGGCATGTACATTACACCTCCACCAAAAGTGGCATTTTAGGTTTAACCAAAACCCTTGCTCGTACGGGTGCGCCCTTGGGAATCAACGTAAATGCTGTTGCTCCAGGTCTGATTGAAACTGAGTTAACGCTAAATACCCATGGAGAGGAAGGACTGAAAAAATTGAAAGAATCCGTTCCATTGGGGCTTGGTAAGCCGCGACACGTTGGTTTGGCCGTGGCATTTCTTTGTGGCGAAGGCGGCGATTATCTAACAGGTACTACCATTGACGTCAATGGTGGGTTTACGATGCGATGAAAAAAACTAATTTCTACAAATGGGAACTACTGATCTGGCTTTGGCTGGCCTTCTTTTTCAACCAGGCCGACCGACAGATTTTTAATGTAGCCCTTCCGCTGATTAAAGCTGATTTAAACCTGACGGATGCTCAATTGGGTTTGGTGGGATCATTGTTTGTGCTCAGTCTGGGGATTTGCATCCCTTTTGCGGGCATCATCAGCGATTTGTCCAACCGCAAAAAAATCGTGGTATTCAGTTTGTTGTTTTGGAGTGCGGCGACCCTACTCACGGGGTTCAGCAATTCGCTCATCCACCTGATTTTGCTGCGCAGCCTTGCCGTAGGCGGTGGTGAAGCGTTTTACGCTCCCGCCGCCTATGGCATCATTGGGCAGCACCACCAAAAGACCCGTGCCCTGGCCATGTCCATCCACCAAACCTCGCTGTATGCCGGGGTCATCGCCAGTGGCGCGCTGGGTGGGTACATTGCCCAGACTTACGGTTGGAAAAACACTTTTTACCTGTTTGGCGGAGCGGGAATCCTCCTAGCGGCGTTTTTATCCTGGCGTTTGCAATCCAATCTCCCGGTGCTGTCGGGCATGACCAGAGCTGAGCAAATGCAGTTTACCCGCCAGGCCATAGGGGAGCTTTTGCACAAACCCTCGGCCATCCTCTTGTGCTGCGCGTTTTTGAGTTTGGTGCTGGTCAATGTGGGCTATACCTCCTGGATGCCCACCTTTTTGCACGAAAAATTCAGTTTCACCATTGCCCAGGCGGGATTCAATTCCATGTTTTACCACCATGTTTTTGCATTCATTGGCGTGATGCTGGGGGGCTTGCTTTCAGACAAATTGGCTCAAAAATCAGCCCAATATCGTTTGGTGATCCAATCTAGCGGGCTTTTGCTGGGTGCCCCTTTTATCTACGGCATGGGACAAGCCAGTACCCCGTTTTTGACCTATGTTTTTTTGGCTGGGTTTGGCTTTTTCCGGGGCATTTATGAAGCCAATTTGTATGCGACTTTATTTGCAGTGATTGAACCCCGATACCGCTCCACTGCGGTTGGACTTTCGGCCATGTTTGCCTACATCGTTGCTGCTGCCGCGCCTTTTTTACTCGGATATCTAAAACCAACCCTGGGGCTTGCCAAGGGGCTTTCGGCCTTATCCCTGGCTTACTTTTTAGGGGCTTGTTGTATTTTTATCAGTTTGCGCTGGTTTTTCCAAAAAGACAGCCAACTCAAAACTACTGAATCATGAAAGTTACCGGAATCGAAACGTACATCTGCCACGCCTACCGCACCAATTGGGTGTTTGTAAAAGTATTGACCGACGTAGCTGGCTTGTACGGCATTGGTGAAGCCACCCTCGAACACAAAGAACAAACCGTGGCACAGGCATGCCGCGAGTTGGAGCGGGTATTGGTGGGCAAAGACCCTCACCGCATCGAAGAATTTTGGCACAATGCCTACCGCGATTCCTACTGGCGCGGTGGCCCAGTGCTGATGAGTGCACTATCGGCCATCGAAATGGCGCTGTGGGACATCAAGGGCAAAGACCTGGGCGTGCCGGTTTACCAATTGCTGGGCGGGAAAGTACGCGATGCGGTGCCCTGCTACGCCAATGGCTGGTTTGCTCCCGCCAAAACCCCCGACGAGTTTGCCGAAAAAGCCAAAAAAGCGGTGGCGCAGGGCTTCAAAGCGCTCAAGTGGGATCCCTTTGGTGCGTCCTATTTACAAATTGAACGGCACCAGCTCAACGAAGCCATGGCTTGCGTGGCCGCAGTATACGATGCCGTCAAGGACAGTGCCGACATCATCATTGAAGGCCACGGGCGTTTCGATATTCCATCTGCAGTTCGGATTGGTCATGCGCTCGGAGAATTTGACATACTCTGGTTTGAAGAACCCATTCCGCCCCAAAACCTGGAAGGCTTGGCTGAGGTGAAGCGCCGCGTCAATGTACCCATTTCGGCGGGTGAACGCTTGTACAACCGCTGGGATTTTCGTACCCTGTTTGAATTGAAAGCCGCTGATTTTATCCAACCCGATGTGAGTCATGCTGGCGGAATCATGGAGTTGAAAAAAATAGCCGCCATGGCCGAGGCTTACCACCTGCCCATCTGCCCGCACAACCCGATTGGCCCGGTGGCCAACGCAGCTACCCTGCAACTGGCGGCCAACCTCCCCAATTTTTACCTGCTCGAAACCATGAACAGCGACGTACCCTGGCGGGCGGAGATCACAACCGAGGAAGTTCGCTTTGAGGATGGTAAAATGCTGATTCCAGACAAACCCGGCCTGGGCATCGACATCAACGTGGAAGCAATCAAAAAGTACCCGTATGACCCCCGTGAACTGCGCCATTACAAAGGGACTTTGACGGAAATCAGGCCTGCTGATGCAAAGAGCTATTTTGTGAAATAAATACGTGTCAAAAACTTATTTATGTTTTTAATGAAAATTCAGGTGTTGTTGGGCTTGGGGTTGTTTGTGGTAATGCAAAAGCTAGTCGCTCAATCGGCCTACCTTCCCGATACCGCAAAAATCATCCTGACCCCTCCTCCCAGCCCCCATCCAAAAATCAATGGCGCCAGGGTTTTTGGGGTCAGGCCCAATAGCCCGATCCTCTATACCATCGCAGCAACGGGTGATCGGCCCATGACTTTTGCAGCTTCCCATTTGCCCAAAGGGGTAACCTTAAATCCGGCAACTGGAAGACTGAGCGGTAGTCTGTCCAAAAAAGGAACCTATCGAATTTCACTTCGGGCAAAAAACGCTTTAGGGGTGGCCAAGCGTGAATTACAACTCGTGGTAGGGGAGGAGATTTCACTCACCCCGCTAATGGGATGCAATACCTACGGCGGTTGGGGGCCATTTGTCAATGAAAAAAACATCCGCGATGCCGCCGCTGCTTTGGTCAGTACAGGTCTGATCAACCACGGCTACAGCTTTGTCAACATCGACGATGGTTGGCAAGGAAAACGCGGCGGGCCTTACAACGCCATTCAACCCAATGAAAAGTTCAGCGACATGAAGCGCTTGAGCGAGGATATCCACAATCTTGGGCTGAAACTCGGCATTTACACCTCCCCATGGACGAGTACATACGAGGGCTTTGTGGGCAGCTCCAGCGACAATGCGGATGGCAGTTGGATCAGGCCCGACCCACCGCGCAGTGGAACGGGTAAGTTTGGGAAATACCTGTTTTATGAAAACGATGCCAAACAGTGGGCAGAATGGGGCATTGATTATTGCAAGTTTGATTGGAAAATTGACAGCGTTTTTCGGGTAAAAGGGATAAGAAACGCGCTCGATCAAACCGGGCGCGACATCATTTTGGAAATTTCAAACAATGGAAAACTGACCGATGCCCCCGAAATGACCAAAGTGGCCAACATGACCCGCACCACCGACGACATCATCGACGTGTGGGAAAACGAACAACTGGATAGCCACATCAAAAAATGGGCCATGAGCGTGCGTGACATCTGGCGGGCGCATCGGCATTGGCAAACATACAATCGCCCCGGCCATTGGAACATGCCTTGCCCACTTCGGGTAGGTATGCTCGGCGGCTGGGATTTAAAACCCTTGAGGCCAACCCGCCTCAGCCCAAATGAACAATACAGCCACATCAGCCTCTGGTGCCTATGGTCGGCCCCCCTGATCATCGGTTGCCCACCCGAAAGGTTGGATGCCTTTACTTTGAGCCTGTTGACCAATGACGAAGTAATCGAAATCGACCAGGATCCACTGGGCCAACAAGCGCGCCAAATTGAAGTTGCAAAAGGAGAGGTACTGGTCAAGGAACTGGCCGATGGCGATCTGGCCATTGGTTTGTTCAATCCAGGCTCAGAGCGGACTCAAATTGGGATAAATTGGGAACAAATTGGACTTAACGGAAATTATATTGTGCGTGACCTTTGGCGGCAAAAAGATTTGGGGGTATTTTCAAGCGGATTTTCTGGCGAAGTGCCCGCTCATGGAGTTGTTTTGCTGCGCATAAAAAGTGCAAAGCAAAAAAGAATGTAATCAAGTTAAATCATGAAACCACAATACAATACCAATTTTCCAGCTATTGATGACCTCCGTCTCAAGGCAAAAAAACGCATACCTCGTTTTGCCTTTGAATATTTGGACGGTGGCTGCAATGAAGATGTGAATTTGTTTAAAAACACTGCTGAATTGCGAGAAGTAGAACTGAAGCCCTATTACCTTAACCCTCATCAAGCATCAAACTTAAGCACTACACTATTTGGTGAGGTGTATGATGCACCCTTTGGTATTGCACCCGTCGGGTTACAAGGATTAATGTGGCCGAATGCACCTGAAATTTTGGCCAAAGCAGCATTGAAGCACAATATCCCCTTCGTTTTAAGTACCGTATCCACATCAAGCATCGAACGCATTGGAGAATTGACGGAAGGTAAATTTTGGTTTCAACTTTATCACCCAAGCGATAATGCACTGCGTGATGATATTCTAGATCGAGCAGCAAGGGCAGGGTGCAAAACCCTTTGTTTACTGAGCGATGTACCAACTTTTGGTTATCGCCCCCGGGATATTCGCAATGGATTAGCCATGCCTCCCAAAATGACCTTGCGCAATATTTTACAAATTATGGGCAAACCTAAATGGGCAATTAATACGCTTGCATATGGGCAACCCAATTTTGCAACACTGAAAAAATACATGCCCAAAGGCTTAAATATGGGGCAATTAGGTTCTTACATGAATGAAACCTTTTCAGGTCGGATCAATGAGGCTAAAATTGCTCCTATTCGGGATAAATGGAAGGGCAATCTTGTACTCAAAGGTGTTGCCAGTGAAGAGGATACCGAAATGGCCATCCGCTTGGGTTTCGATGGGATTATCGTTTCTAATCATGGTGGACGACAATTGGATGCAGGCCAATCTTCTATAAAAACCCTTCCCCCAATTGTTGAAAAGTACAAGCGTAAAATCAGCATCATGATGGATAGCGGACTGCGCTCAGGCCCAGATGTCGCAAGGACTTTGGCCAGTGGGGCAGACTTTGCTTTTCTCGGCAGAACATTCATGTACGCAGTTGCAGCACTTGGTACCGAGGGCGGGGATCATGCGATCAATATTTTAAAAATTCAGTTGAAACAGGTAATGGACCAAGTGTGTTGTGCGGAGGTGAGTGATTTGCCAAATCACTTGATAAAGAAATAATTACTATAAAAACAATACAAAGATAAATTGTTACTTGACTTGTAGCGTACCAAAGTGGGGATAAACTGGGCACAAATCGGGCTTAGTGGAAATTATATTGTGCGGGATCTTTGGCGGCAAAAAGATTTGGAGTTGTTTTCAACCGAATTTTCTGACGTGGTGCCGGCTCATGGGGTTTGTTTTGCTGCGCCTGCATAAAATGCCTGGGAAAAATTATTGGAAGCAAAGAGGGATTGACGACGGGATACCCAATCCTTTTTTTTGAAAAAAAATGAAAAAACTGAGTATCCCTCAGACAAATCGTCCTCTCTGTAGCTGAAATCATTTTTCAGATGCAGCAACGCGAACAGTACACAAAAATTGAGGACTTTTTGGGCGACGAATCCTTTCGACAATGGATACTCGAAAAAAAAGACCATGAAGCATGGGAGGAGTGGACCCTGGACAATCCACCCAGAGCCAAGTTGGTAGAAGAAGCCCGCATGTGGTTATTGGCCATGAAAGTGCCCAATACCAAACCTTCCAATGCCGACATTCAATCGGCGTTGGCCGATACTTGGAGCAAAATTGATGCCACAGAAAAAGAAAGTGGGATCCAATCGAGTCGACTCCGGCTCACCCTTTGGCTGCGGGCCGCCGCGGCTATTTTGGTTTTGGGACTCCTTTTGGGCTGGCTTTACCTAAGGACAGGGACGCCCAATACCCCAAAAATTACTTACCATACCCTGATCGAACAAAATGCCGAAGGCCTGATCGAGCAGACCAACAATACCGACAAACCTCAATTGCTGACTTTATCGGATGGTAGTTCCGTTCTGCTTCATCCCCACAGTAAGCTGAGTTATCCACGTAGTTTTGGAACCAAAAAACGGAAAGTGTACCTCTCTGGAGAGGGCTTTTTTGAAATCAGTAAAAACCCTGAGAAGCCCTTTTTCGTATTTGCCAATGAAGTGGTTACCCGTGTCGTGGGCACCAGCTTTCGGGTCAAAGCTTATGCAGATCAACCCAACGTGGAGGTAGTTGTGCGCACCGGCAAAGTCAATGTCAGCTCCAATCAATTGATTACAAAGGCACAAAACCAGGAGGTCATTTTACTACCCAATCAAGGCGTACGCTTTGAGCGGCAAAACTTGGCCTTTCACCTGATCACTGACCTGACCCAGGATGAACCGCTGACCCAAAACACCAGCGCCATTGAACAATTGAGTTTTGAGTTTACCGATGTTCCTGTGGCTCAAATTCTAAAAACCATCGAACAAGCCTATTTATTGGACATTGATTTTCCCAAAGAGCTGCTCAAAGACTGTTACCTCACGACGTCCTTGAGTGACCAGCCTCTGCCTGAAAAACTAAAAATCATTTGTGAAAGCATCGGCAGCACTACCCGCTACGAGATGAACGGCAACAAAATAACCATCCTGTCAAACGGATGTGAATAATCAAAACATTCCGCCTATGACCAATTACATCTGCTAAACTCCAAAAAAAAGCGCCGAAATGCTGCTACATGTTCGGCGCTGGTATTTTTCCCAGATGCGTTTACCCACATCATTGCCCTCTGCTAAGGGCAAAATGGGAAAGGTTTTGTCAATAGTCACCTTCATCGCAACTAAAAACGTGTTAAAAATATGAAAAAAACACTACACCAGATCGTGCAAATGTCATTTTTACAACTTGTCTTATCCTTGCTGCTTCCAGGCATCATGATGGCCATTCCGGGGAGGTCGCAAGACATCCTTGACCGGAAGGTGAGCATTAGCCTGACCAATGTACCCCTGGACAATGCTTTGTTGAAGCTGGAAAAAAACGCAGGGGTCAAATTCTCCTACAATTCAAGGATGTTGCAACTGAGCCAGACGGTGAGCATCAATGCCAAGGATGAAATCCTGGCCAATGTACTGACCAATCTGTTGAAGCCCCTCAACATCAAGTTTGTGCAAGTGAGCAACCGGATTGTGCTGAGGAAAGACGCCACTAAAAGTATAGGACTAAAGCAAGAGGTACCCCCCACGAATCAAGCGGAAGAGCTTTCCCCCGAGCAGGTCGTGACCGGAAAAGTCACCGATGAAACGGGTGCAGTGCTTCCTGGGGTGAGCATCGTGGTAAAGGGAACACAACTTGGTGTTTCTACTGATGCAAATGGTCTATTTAGCATCAGTGTGCCAGATGAAAAGGCAGTGCTGGTTTTTAGTTTTATTGGGTACCTTACTCAAGAAGTTGAAGTGGGTACTCGCACGTTGATCAACATCAATTTATCGCCAGACATTGAAGCTTTGAACGAAGTAGTGGTAGTGGGATATGGAGTTGTGAAAAAATCAGACTTGACTGGATCAGTGGTTAAAATAGGCGAATCAGCAGTAAAAGCAACCCCAATTGTCGCCTTAGATCGGGCAATGCAAGGCCGAGCAGCCGGAGTATTGGTTACCCAAAACTCTGCCCGACCTGGAGGAGGATCTACCATTAGGATTAGAGGAACGGGTTCGGTAAATGCTGGCAACGAACCCCTTTACGTCATTGATGGCTTCCCAATAGGCAACTTAAACTCAATCAACCCTACCGATATTGAGTCTATTGAAATCTTAAAAGATGCCTCGGCAACTGCGATTTATGGCTCAAGAGGCTCGAATGGCGTAGTCATGGTAACAACCAAAAGAGGTAAAGCTGGACAATCGAGTGTAGATTATGAAGCGTATTATGGTATGCAATCTGTACGACGTACCATTCCGTTATTGAATGCCCAACAATACGCAGAATTCATCAATGAGGCGCGGATCAATGGAGGAGGTAAAGCTTATTTTGATGGTTCCTCGGCAGCACAACCTTTGCCTTCCAACTTGGGTGAAGGTACCAACTGGCAAAACGAGGTTTTCCAAAATGCGCCGATGCAAAATCACCAACTTTCCATTTCAGGGGGTGAATCCAAAACGCGGTATGCCATTTCAGGAAGTTATTATGATCAGCAGGGAATTATCCTAAATTCTTACTTTAAACGATACACCGTACGCGCCAATCTTGATCAAGAGGTGTCCAAGCGCTTGAAAGTAGGCCTCTCGATGCAAGGCGCTTTTACCAAATCCAATTCTGCCCGTACCGAAACAGATGGTGGAAGCAACTCAGGGGTAAGCAATGCTGCTTTGAATTTTGCCCCTACCTTCCCCATCCTCAATAGTGCTGGCATTTATTACCGGGATCAAAGCACCCTCAATGGCAATTTGGTGGACAATCCAGTGGGCTTAGCCCGGGAAATCTCTGATCTATTTACCACGACCCGCATACTCAGCAATTTTTTTGCGGAGTACAAAATCGTAGAAGGACTAACTTTTCGCACCAGTTGGGGGGCTGATTTGTACAATACAAAGTCAAATTTTTATGCAACCCGCTTGATTGGTTTGGGTGCAGGCACCAACGGTAGTGCCTCCGTTTCATCCGGTCAAAACCTCAATTGGCTCAATGAAAACACCCTCACTTATTCCAAAAACATCGCTAACAAGCACAACATTACCACACTGATTGGCTACACCACCCAGGGCTACCACAATGAAAGTGTAGGCGCAAGCGCTATAAACTTTAACGATGATTTTGCCCTATTCAACAACTTGGGGGCAGGAGCTACCCTGCAAACCCCAAGTTCTGGAGCCAGTGATTGGGCTTTAATTTCTTACCTGGCGAGGGTAAATTATGGCTTTTCCAATCGCTTCTTATTGACCTTAACGGCTCGGCGGGATGGATCATCGCGCTTTGGCCCCAACAACAAGTATGGCTTTTTCCCTTCAGGAGCTGTGGCCTGGCGCGTGATCAATGAAAAATTTATGAAAACACAAAAGCTGGTCAGCGATCTCAAACTAAGGATCAGTTATGGTCTAACTGGCAACCAGGAAATTGGCGATTACCGCTACTTGTCTTCCATTGCAGTAGCCTCCTATCCATTTGGGGGTGCTTCTGCTGCTTTGAAAATTGGGGGTGTACCCAATGGTATTGCAAATTTAGATTTGAGCTGGGAAAAAAATGCCCAGTTTGATGCGGGTTTGGATGTAAGTCTATTCAACAACCGCCTCCAAATCACCGCAGATTATTACATCAAAACCACTTCCGATTTGTTGTTCAGCGTGAATGTTCCCCAAACTACGGGTTTCAGTACCTCATTGCGCAACATTGGACAGGTAGAAAACCGTGGGCTAGAGCTGGGCGTCAACACCACCAACCTCAACCAAGGAGATTTTCAGTGGAACACGGAATTTAACATTGCTTTCAATCAAAACAAAGTTTTGACCCTTGACGGGCGTCCTGAGTTTACGGCTGGCGATGGCAGTGGGCATTTACAAGTATCCAATACCGTATTGATGAAAATTGGCGAGCCACTTGGAAATTTTTATGGAAGGAAAGTAACGGGTATCTTTCAGAACCAAGCCGAGATCGACGCCTCGGCCCAAAAAACGGCTAAACCTGGAGATTTTCGCTACGCTGATCTGAACGGAGATGGAGCGATCAACGACCTTGACCGCACTGTAATTGGCAACGGAAACCCAAGCTTTTTTGGCGGATTAAATAATACCTTTACTTACAAAGGATTAGAGCTAAACGTGTTCATCCAGGGAAGTTATGGCAACGACATCCTCAATTTTGGTCGTTTTGACCTGTATAACCTCAATGGCAACAACAATCAATCGGCGGATGTGCTGAATCGTTGGACGCCAACTCAACCCAGCAATGAACTGCCTCGCGCCACTACTACTGGTGGGCAGCGTATCCTTTCCAGTTTTCACATCGAAGATGGTTCTTACTTGCGTTTCAAAAACATTTCACTGAGCTATAACCTACCTGCTGTTTTTTTGAATCGGCTGAATGTGCAAGCTGCCAAGGTGTATGTATCGGGGCAAAACTTGATCACATTTACCGATTACCAAGGGTACGATCCGGAAGTCAGTCGTTTTGGGACTTCTTCCATTAGCCAGGGGATGGACTACGGAGGTTATCCCGCTGCCAAGACAATCCTATTTGGTTTAACCTTAAAATTCTAAGATCCAATGCGTACTAAAAATATCCTAACCATATTGATCACTGGTTTGCTAAGCAGTTGCCAACCAGATCTTGAGCTTGCTCCCCTCGGCACACCTGCTTCAAGCACCTATTACAAAACGGCTGCCGATGCCGAGGCTGCCGTAACTGGCGCTTACAGTGCCCTACGGAATATTTATCGGGATGAAATCATTGTAACGCCCAATGTATGTGCCAGCGATGATGGTATCCCTTTCTTAACGGGCAATGCTGATCGGGTTGCATTGTGGCGTTATGGCATTGTTTCTACCAATACTTTTGTCGGCAATATTTGGAGCAATGCCTATACTGCTATCCAACGTTCAAACATCATTATTGCCCGAATTCCGGGCATTCAGATGGATGAAGCGCTGAAAGCACGATATGTGGGTGAAGCCAAGTTTCTACGTGCATTGCATTACTTGAATTTGGTGCGCTTTTTTGGCGAAGTACCCTTGGTCACCAATGAAACCACTTCACTAGATGGAGTAGAGGTACCCCGTTCAAAACTGGATGAGGTGTACACGCAGATTGAAACTGATTTAAAAGATGCTGAAAACGCCTTGCCTAAAACCTACACAACTGCTAACTTAGGGCGGGCCACCCAGGGAGCAGCTAAAGCGTTGCTAGCCAAAGTCTATCTGACTCGCGCGGGCAATTCCTCCGACTCTCCTTTTTGGGCGCAAGCGGCAGCCAAAGCTAAAGAAGTTATTGATGCTGGAACCTATGATTTATGGGTCAACTACGCCGATGTGTTTGACCTAAAAAATCGGGGCGGCAAAGAGTCCATTTTTGAAATATTGTTCGTAACCGATTTGGCGGGTACGAACTTCTCTACTGGTTATGCACCTCGTGGAGCACCGATTGTACCCAATAATGGTAGTGGAATTTTCCGTGTTAGCAAATCGCTATTTGAGGGCTATTCATCCAGTGACAAACGACGGGATGTTACTTTTTTAACCTCATACACCAATCCGACGAACAATCAAAAAGTAGATTTATCAGTTGACAATACCGATCCCGCGCGAGCAGTTTCTTTTTGGAAATTAGCCGATTTGACTTCAAAAGTAGGGGGCAATGCTGGTAAAAGTTTTCCCTTTCTGCGTTTCTCAGAGGTTTTGCTCATTTATGCAGAAGCACTTAATGAGGCTGGACAGGCAAATGTAGATGCTTATGCCGCACTCAATCGGGTAAGGGCGCGAGCTGGTCTTGATCCATTGTCAAATCTTACCAAAAGCCAGTTTAAGGACGCCGTATTGCAAGAACGTCGCTTGGAATTGTGTTTTGAGGGCCACCGTTGGTTTGATTTGGTGCGTACGGGCAGGTTGGTAGATGCAGTAAAAGCCGAAAACAGTTTTGCCCGCAATGCGAGCATTCAGCCTTTTCATGTGCTGTTCCCCATTCCCCAACGTGAACTTGATGCCAATACCGCGCTAAAGCAAAATAACGGATATTGAGTTTTTGCATTAGGCCTACTTGACCTTATTTTATGCAGTCAAGTGGGCCTAATGGTTAATGTCAATCCAAACATCAATTCGCATGAAAACAAAATTATTCTACCTGACTTGTCTGTGCTTATTCAGCGGCTACAATTTATGCTTTGCCCAACAATCCTACGATGTCGTCATTTACGGCGGTACCGCAGGCGGCTATTCCGCGGCCATCCAGGTTGCGCGCATGGGCAAAACCGTTGCCTTGCTCGAACCTACCAAGCACATCGGTGGCAATGTTGTAGAAGGATTGGGTGGAACCGATATCGACAACCATAAGGAGTTTCAAAATAGCTCGGCGGTGGGTGGAATCGCCTTGGAGTTTTACCAACGCGTAGCCAAAGCCTATGGCCGCGAAGCTGCTTTCTCTCAAATGCTCCAGAACAAGGAAAAGAATCCCAGCCTTTGGCGCATGGAATCCAGTGTAGCGGAAAAAGTGATCAAGGATTGGTTAAATGAACATCAAATCGATCTTTTTTACCAAACTCGATTGAGTGAAGCAAAAGGAGCTGTGGTGAAAAAGGCAACCCGAATCACTCAAATTGAAACGGAAAACGGCAAAGTTTTTAAAGCCAAAATCTTTATTGACGCGACAATTGAAGGTGATCTGTTGGCCGCAGCAGGGGTAAGTACCACGGTAGGTCGGGAAGCCAATGCCCAATACCAAGAAACCTTGAATGGCATTCGTGGCGAAACCACTCACGCGCAGTTTGTGGTAAAAATAGATCCTTACAAGAATCCTGGTGACCCCAGCAGCGGACTGATTCCAGGCATCCAGAATGAGCCATTGGGCATTCCTGGAGCTGCCGACCAACATCTCCAGGCCTACTGTTTCAGGGTGTGTTTGACGAAAAAAAAGGGCAACCAAATCGCCTTTTATCCACCTTCTGACTACAATCGCAGCGATTATGAAATTTATTTGCGCTACCTCAAAGCCGGAGGCAAATTGTATCGGCCTGTAGCAAACTTGCCCAATGGGAAAACAGATTTAGGCGCTTGGCATGATTTGTCGCACAACCTCTATGGTATGAATACAGCCTATCCTCTAGGCAGCTATGCCACCCGACAAAAAATTCTCGACTACCATAAAACCTTCACCCAGGGGCTTTTTTATTTCCTGGCCAATGATGCCGAAGTAGCTCAGCTCGATCCTGATTTACAAAGAGAATGGGCTGCATGGGGTTATGCCAAAGATGAATTTACCGACAATCAGGGCTTCCCTCGCTTATTTTATGTGCGTGACGCCCGGCGCATGGTATCGGATTATGTCATTACCGAACACAAGGTCAAAAAACAAAATCCTACTCCAGTTGAAGCCCCCGTAGCTGTTGCCTTTTGGCCCACAGATGTACACAGTGTCCGGCGGATTGTGGTGGATGGAAGTGCCTACAACGAAGGCTTTGTCTTTGGCGGTGATTACTGGCGTCCTTTGCCCATTTCGTACCGCGCGCTGGTACCCAGGGTTGCAGAGTGCACCAATTTGCTTACCCCAACTTGCCCTTCTTCCAGTCATATTGCTTATGGTGCGATTCGCATTGAGTTTACCTTTATGGCTTTGGGGCAAGCTTGTGGCGCAGCAGCTGTTTTAGCGATCAAAAAGAAGACCAGTGTTCAACAATTGAATTATTCACTCCTTAAGGGACAACTACTTCAAGCTAGAATGATCATTGATTCAAGCAAGGTGGGAGTGCTTAAATAGCCAGTCTTTATTGTTTTTGTTCTTTTATCTCTAAGTTTAATTCTGAAAATTATTGTTTAGCACGTTAATTCAACAGTCCTTGGCAACTACACCACTCAGCGATGAAAAACTTTGGCAAAACCTCCAAACAGGCGACGAACGGGCTTTCTCCGCCTTGTTTGAGCGGTATTACCCACAGTTGCTCGGCTATGGAAACACCTTACTGCCTGATCCGGAAATCGTAAAGGACTGTGTACAAAACGTCTTTATGGATGTGTGGAGGTACCGCCATTCTCTTGCAGATAAGGTAGTCGTGAAAACCTATTTGCTATCTAGCCTCCGAAAACGCATTGCCCGCCAGAATGAACGAGACCATTTTTTTCGGAAAACAACTCCCCTGGATTCGGTCGAATTTTCGTTGGACTTTTCCATTGAAGATCAACTCATTTTTGATGAAGAAACCGCCGCCAAAGTACAGCAACTCAACGGCCTCATCAACGCCCTGCCTGCCCGACAAAAAGAAGCCCTTTATCTACGTTACCACCAAGGGCTGGCCGTAGATCAAATCGCCGAAATTCTTCACATCAACAACCAATCGGTGAGCAACCTGCTCCACCGGGCTATTTTGTGTTTGCGCAAGGATTGGGTGGGTGACTTGCCGTTGATTTTAGTGGTTTGTTTGCAGTTGTAAGTGCTGTGTTGTTTGTTTGGTGAGTAGTTTGCCCTATTAAATGATCACTTTTGCTTGGCTGTTTCTTATCAACTACTGCCCATTCAAATCCACTGTTTTATCGAGGTAGATGATGCCATCAAAACAAGCGGTATAGTCCATTTTGGCTTCAAACATCAAGTCGAAAAGCCTTGCAGAAAACCATGGATAGCCACTTGGCCTGCCTTGTGCATTGGGGAGAGGGATAAAGGATGAACCATTCTTTTTAAGCGCAAAAAAATATTCCAACGACTGTTCGCTGGATTTTGGCACCTTAGCTGATTTGGTTAAATCAGCGTGAAACATGTCGTTGCCAAAGAACCTTGGGGAATGATTACCTTCATTCGATGTTATGGCCAAGGCATATACACGCTCTCCGAACTCCTGATAGATACTGCTGCCCAGGTAGGTAAAACTATGATAGGTGTTGTTGTTGTACCAGTTTTTGGCAAACTCCGGATTGAACGAAGCATAAGCATTAACATCCAATACATTGTGGTTGTTGTGCGCCCAAATGATTACCTTCTTGTCAGGGAAAATGTATTTGAGAACAGCTGAAAGGGTTTGAGCCATGATGATGTCTCTGTTTTTATCTTCCAGGATCATCTCGATGTTTCCTTTTAGACTGGCAAGCTCTATCAACCAGAGGTTTCTCTGTTGCCGTTCCAACGCGCTAAACTTGAGGTGGGTTTCGATTTCATTGATTTGTGCAAACATGTTCTCCTGGTCAATGCTGTCTTTTTTTGACCGAAATTCATGGTTGAGGACATATTGTAAATCTTTAAAAAAAAGCTGGTTGTTTTTTGTGTTGGGTTCAATTCCTATCTTTTTCAAACAAGCGGACAAGTTTTTCACCAGGTTCTCTTTAGCATATTTGCCAGCATGTCGACAATCGAAGCCGCCAATTTTCAGGGCATTTTTCTGGTTCAACTGTTGTTTGTAATACGACCACAGATCTTGCGAAACTTTGCTCTCTGTCCAACAAGTGTAAATGTTTTCTTTAGCACTTGCGCTTATTTTTGCGGTATCCTGGATGGCGGCCAATTCAAAAAATATGGAGTAAAAATCAGCTTCAAACAACAAGACGTCGAAGCCTTTTTTTTCGTGCAAATACTTTACCAGCCGCGATTTCATGGCGATCGCACCGCCGTCGCCATGGCTGGGTTCGCCAAGCATCACAATTCTGGCATCGCCAATTGACGTACCGAAAGGTTCTAGGTCTTGGAAGTTTGTATTGGTAGGAGCGTTTGAATAGAGTGGACTACTACTTTTATACAATTCTTCGAGGTAAAGGGATGAAAAATTGGTCTTGTTTTGACCAAAAATGCTGAAGGTACTTGCAACAAATAAACAAACGAATGTGGTGCTTCGATTCATTGTGGATGATTCTGTCGGGTTGTAAAAAAAATATTTGGCTTTGGAAACCAAAGTAAAGTAAATTTCAATATAGTTCCAACCACAGGCTTAATCTTTTAGCGCTAAAATTCCATTTATACATCATCCCTTACGTATCTTGTGAAGGCCAGTTTAAAATCGGTATTTTCCTAAAAAGCAAAGCCATGAAACGCCTTTTTTTCTCCCTTATCCTGTTCTCCTTCAGTCAGTTGTATGCCCAAAAAGCTCCCCTGCGTCGGGCTGACAGCTTTTTCGGCCTACACTTCGATTTCCATGCCAGCGTCAACGATTCATTGGTGGGCAAAACGCTAACCGAAGGCATGATCGATAGCCTGCTGACTGCCGTCAAACCCGATTTTATTCAGGTAGACTCCAAAGGCCATCCGGGAGTGACGAGTTATCCGACCAAAGTGGCGGATGGCACCGCTGTCAAAAGTTTCAGCAAAGACCCACTCGCTTTGTTCCGCAAGGTGACCCAAAAACATGGCGTGGCACTCTATGTCCACTACTCCGGTGTGTACGACGATGCCGCCCTCCGGAAACACCCCGAATGGGCCGCAATCGATGCCACTGGCAAACCCAGTACCCAAAAAACCTCGGTACACGGGGCCTATGTCGACGAGCTGCTGATTCCACAACTGAAAGAAATTGCCGATTACGGCGTAGATGGTGTATGGGTGGACGGTGATTGTTGGGCAACGGTGCTCGATTATTCACCTTTGGCGCTGAAGAAGTTTCAACAAGCAACAGGTATCGCCACTGTACCCAAAAACAAACAAGACGAGCATTACCTCGATTTTATGAATTTTGCCCGCCAATCGTTCAAAAACTACGTTGGCCACTATACCGATCAATTGCACCGCTACAAACCCAGCTTTCAGGTGGCTTCCAACTGGGCTTTTTCCTCATTCATGCCCGAACCAGTAGACCTCAACGTCGATTTTATGTCTGGCGACCTCACGCCAATGAACGGGGTGAATTCGGCACTGTTTGAATCCAGGGTCTTGGCAGCCCAGTCGCGCACCTACAAAAAGCCCTGGGATTTGATGTCCTGGAGTTTCAATACCGCCTGGAATACGGGCAATCATGGCCCTAAAACTGCGCTGAACCTGAGCCAGGAAATCGCCGAAGTGATTGCCACAGGCGGCACTTATCAATGTTATTTCACCCAAAACCGGGACGCGTCTATTCGAACCCAACAAGTAAAAACCATGGCGGAGTTGGCCAAATTTGCCCGGGCCAGACAAGCCTATACGCAGGGTGCGCAGGCAGTTCCTCAAATTGCGCTGTTGTACTCCTTGGCCAGTTACAAAAAGTTCAGTTCCAGCATTTACGGCAATGGCATCGCCGAAGCGAGCAGGGCCATTTTAACGGCATTGATGGATGGACAAAATGCCGTGGAAGTCCTGGCGGAGCACCATCTGAAAGGAAACCTGGCCAAATACCCCCTGATTGTGATCCCCGAATGGAGCTACCTGGAACCCGATTTTTTACAGGAATTAAAAACCTATGCCCAAAACGGCGGAAAACTGCTGGTGATTGGCGCGGAGGCGGTAAAAAATTTCAGCACTGAATTGGGCATTGAACTGAGCGGTGCCCCCAAAAAACAACTCTGCTGGGTAGCCAGCAATGGCGACTTGGGGCTGGTGAACGATTGGTTACAACCCCTGACCCTGAAAGCTGGAAGCCTCCCCTTGGGCAATTATTACCTCAACCAGGACAGCCGCTACCCCAGTGGCATCGCGGCCTCCGTGGCGGATCTGGGAAAAGGGAAAATCGCTGGGGTGTACTTTAATTTTGGCCAGAGTTACCGCAATTTCCAATCGCCACAACTGCGCGATTTTTTGAATGGCGTCGTCAACAAACTTTTCCCCAATCCCATCGTGGAAGTAAAGGGCTCCAAACTGGTGCACGTCACAGTCAATGACCTGAAAGGAAAACTAGCCATCAACCTGATCAATGCCGGGGGCAATTACAACAGCGATAAAGTGTATACTTACGATGAGTTGCCACCAATTACAAATCTGAGCCTCAAAATCAGGCTGCCCCAAAAGCCCT
>JAIYAV010000346.1 GCA_027488855.1 Saprospiraceae bacterium | reverse complement strand
CAACCGTTCAGGAATTTCGGGCTCCAGGTGATCCAGCTTTTGGATTTCATCAATGAAGGCAACCATTCGAACGGTTTTTCCTAACGTTTTTTTATCCAAGTGCTCAAAAACCAAATCCAACTGCTCTTGAAAATCGAAATGCCCAAAGGTTTGGTTTAGCTCAGGCAAGGGGATCGCATCAATCAAGTCCAAATCTCGAATGATTCTGCGCATGAAATGCAGAAAAAACTCATCCTTTCCGATGTTTTGCAAGTCGTACAAAACAGTATGGTAGGCATATTTGGGGTCGTTGTGCTGCCGCAAACGTTGAATCAGGTGCCGTAGCAGTGAAGATTTGCCAATGCGACGCAGCCCTTTGATGAAGAAATGATTGCGGTGTATACCGGATAGTATCTCTTGAGCGATTTTTGCTCGCCCAAAAAACAAACTTGGGTCTTCTATTGCCCCACCAACCAGGTAGGGATTGTAGTGAATTTTAAGCGCTTCCTGCTGCTTGCGGTATTGCTCAAATTGGTGAATTTTATTCTCGGATAAGAGCGTGAGTGATTTGAGTACGCTAAGTTCAAACTCATTGAATGCCGCCGCCTGTTTGCCTTCCAAGGCCAACAGCCCGATGGTACGCCCACCACTCCACAGTGGGGCAATGGCCATGGATTGTACCCGTTGACCCAGTTTATCATCTTGCATTTCATCACGATGATTCATGAGCGTGGCTTGCCCGGCTTGGTAGACCTGACCGATGTAGCCAACCCCCAATTTCAAGGGGCTTACATTGAGGTGCATGGTGTGGAGTTTTATCGCCTTCCGCACCGCTTCAAGGTCAAAGAGTTTGGCGTCTTCCAAAAAGAAACGACAGCCCCAGGTCAGCTCTGGGTTGATGCGGAATACAGCCCGAGTCAGAATCGTAAAAATGGAATCGACCCCATCCGCAACTTTTAGTGCTTCCACTTCCTGGACGGCGTTCAGGAAGTTTTTCATCAGTGAAAGTTGACGCAAGAGCTCACCTTTCTCTTTGGTAATGGCCACCAGGTTACAAAGGGCTTCAGCAATGCGGGTGTCCGTTGCTTCCAGGCCTCCCACTTCGGGGTGCTCGATACTGAGTAGGCCAATGATGCTGTCGTTTTGTAGAATGGGAGCAATAATGGCAGAGCGGGTATTTTGTACCACTTCTTGAAAGTCGGGTATTAGTTGTACATCCTCCACCCACAAGGTATTTTTGGCGCTCAATACGCGCCCTAGCATCCCTTTTTTAACATCCAGTTCTACGCCAGAAATAAGTTTGGTTTTGGGTTTATTGATCTGTCGGGCTACTCTTTGCACTGTTCGCCCCCCCTCTGCCAGCAAGTAAATCTCCGCAAGATGTACCCCCGAAAACATCCGGAATGCAGCCTCGGTTACACCCTGATAAATCTGATCAGCGCCATCCGAATCGGCGATTCCTTTGGTGATTTCAACAACAATGTTTTCGTAATCCTCTTTTTGATCTCGAAATTGATCCAAAAGCAGCACCTTGCGCAAAGCCACCGATGCCTGGGGTGAAAATCGTTTTAGGCGTTCCAGGTCGCGCAATTGATATTGCCCAACTTGATAATGATCCAGGGTGACCAAGCCAAATACCTCGCCCCGGTCGATCAAGGGAATAGAGGCCCAGGAGCGCACCTCGTTGATCTCAGGGAAGTCTTTAGACCATCTTGGATCCGCATGGGTGTCGGGCAAGATTAGGGGTGATTGGCTTTGGTACATTTCCAAAATTAAGGGATCATCTTGTACGGCCTTAAGCAATTCCTTTTTAATGTTTTTCTTGGCAAAGCCGGCATAGGCTAGAATATGCCGTGGATTGGATGGGCTGGAGAAGGTTTGGATTGTTGCGCGGTCAAAGTGGATGACTTCTTCTAATTCACCCAAAATGGCATTTGCTAAATCACCTAGGTCTTCTTGGGCAGATAGGTTTAATCCAGCCTGGTAGGACTGTTCCAATTCTTCATTCAAATCACGATTGTACAAAGCTGCTGAGGCTTGTAAAGCCAAAATCTCTAGTGCCACCGCGTCTTCCTGATTGAACTGCCGCTTATCCCGATCGGCAAAAATGGACAGGACCCCGATTACCTCACCTTTAATCATCAGCGGTGCCTCTACCACAGCACTGAACAAATGGGCAAACGGGGAATGGCGATCGGGATATGCTGCATAATTGTTTTCTATTGCGGCCTTTTTTTCACGGATCACTTTGCTTACCAAACCAGAATTGGCAGGAATGGTCATGCCTTTTTTCACTCCTTTGGGTAGGTTCATTCCGGCGACCAAGCGAGCGTCTTGGCGTTGACCATTCACCAAGCGGTAAATTTTACCACCTTTGGCATTCAACATCGCAATGCCTCCTCTGATGATTTCCTCCAGTTGGCGTTCTGGATCGCGTTCTTCGTGGATGCGTAGGCTGATCTGATTGACCTTATTCATCAGGGCATTTTGCCGTTGGATGTCTTCAAGGAGGCGGTTGCGGTAAATGATGTTGGCAGTCTGGCGTGCAAAAATATCCAGTACACGCAGGAGTTCCGGATCAAAGTCGCGGGAGGCTCGGTAGTTGAAATAGAGTACCCCCACGTCGCGTTTGTTGTAACGGGGATCTACATCGGCTGCGCGTAAGGCTATAGCAACGAAGGAACTGATTTTTTCTTGCTGCAAAAATCGAGACTGAGCTATGCTCCCCCGAATGAGTCCAAAATCTACTGAATCGAGTTTCAACCGCTGGGGCGGATCAAAACCCACGGCAATAGCACCCTCTTGTTCCGATACATCTTCCACCACTACCCTGCCATACTTTAAGGTCATACTTGCAATACCATCATCCTTGGGCTTTTCAGCTACTTTTAGGTCTTTGCGGTCTAGGACACCAGAATAGGCAACAGCGCCTATATCAAACTTTTCAAAATTACGATAGTCAAAAGGGTAGAGCACGGTCAAATCAGCCTGACCCAATCTACGCCCTAAGCTCACCACATTTTTCATGAGCTGCCTGGAGTCTGTCAGATTTACAGTGAGTTGTTGACCAATTTTGGATAGCTCCTGTAGCGCTATGATATGGCGGCGTTCTTGCAAGGCAAGCGCAGTCTGGAAAGCGAAATTTTCGATCAATTGCCGACCCACATCGCTGAAGTCATTGATGCTTTTTCCATATAAGGCCAAAACACCAAGTGGTAGGCGGCTTTTACTTAGCAAGGGGATGGCTGAAAAAGAATTCCACACGAAATCATCACTGTCGAATTCATGGTAGAATACTTCACCCGGTTTGAGTTCTTTGACATTTTTAATCGTAATTGGCCGGGCAGTGGCTAGTGCTTTGGCACAGGAACTGAGCTCGGGGTCGTTGGGAATGGTAGACTGGTCAATAAAGGCGGGATCGAATTTTCCAGCCCAAGGGCCAATCCGCAATACTTTATCGCCCTCTCCAGCGAGGGTACTCAGCCCCCAAAACACTACATCTGCATGGGTAAGATCTCGGGCGGCTTTGACCAAATATTGTGTCAAAGTTTTTTCGGGCACACTTTCCTGAGCCAAGCGACTGATTTCTTTCAAATGCTGGGTAGACTTGACCTGATCGATCACTACGGCAGCAGTAGCGGCTAAGGACTGTAGGAACTGCAAGTCATCCAGCGTAAAAAAATCCTCATGGATACTGGCCAACGTCAGGATGCCCAAAATGT
>JAIYAV010000271.1 GCA_027488855.1 Saprospiraceae bacterium | reverse complement strand
TTTTTTGATTTGGCAAGGCGCGAGGAAGGCGCATAGTGAACTATGTAACTGAGGAGCAACGCAGCAAAATCGAAAAAGAGTCCAGTCAAATTGTTACTTTATTTTGAACCCGTTCCTTAGACGAGGAGTATGGAAAAAACCTGCGCGACGTGGTACTATTTTTTATTGAGAAATGCTAAAACCTCGTCAATGCCGGGATTGAAGCTGATGATTTTTCGGTTTTGGTCGATCAGGATGTCCAGGGGAACTGCATTCAGGTGATACGTTTCCCACAATCCGTCACTATCGAGGCTTTCGTCACTGACCCAATAGCCTTGTTGCCAGGGCAGTTGATTTTTGAGGGCATATTCTTGCCAATCCCTAAAGTGTTCCTCTTTGGAAATATTGAGCAGCACGATTTTATCTTTTAATGCTTCATATTGAGCAAGGTAAGCCTGATTGTTCAGTCTACAAGGCCGGCACCAACTTCTGCCAAACATCAAAAGAATCGGTTTGCCCGACCATTCATCGCTGCGGTGGCTGATTTTTGAGGTGTCTACAAAACTGAGCTCCAGCATGGTTTTACCCGGCCAGAGTCGGTTTGCCAGTTTTTTATAGGTGAATGAGTTTTCCTTCACATCGGCAGGCACAGATTGAATGGATTTCCAGATGTGTGGCAATTTGGCCCAGCTGTATTCATCGGCAAAAAGCGTATAGCGCATAAAACCTATACAATCTATGGCCAAAACCGGATCTTCGACGAACAGGGTATCCAGGTACCTGAAAATCTCCCGATTGACGGAGTCCCTTTTTTCTTCCCCAAAATCATATTTCCGGTGATTGAGGTCGTTGGTTTTTTCCAATAAATCATTCAGGTAATTTTTGCGCGCTACGTCGCCTTTGATGAATTCCATTTTTTCGCCCCTGTGGTTGCCCGTGATTTCCACCACATCATCGGGATCGAGCAGCATAGCGATCCCTCTTCCATAACCATCCTTGGCTACCCAACTCAGGTCAAAGGCCTTTTCGTAGGGGCTGATGTTTAGCGTGGCGTTGAAATAGCCCTTTTCATCCAATTGGAAGCTATCTCTACGGTCCCAACTGCTGCGGAAATGAATGACCCCGGTCTTGGTATTGGTAATGCGGCCGCTGATGCTGAGGGCCAGGCAAGTATTGGTAATTGCGAACATCAGCACCAGCCCTGCCAGCAGCGTTTTGAAGAGGAGCGTTTGTTTCATTAGCGGGTTTTAGTGATGAGACGACAAATCCCAACAAACCCTGCGCAGCGCTCCCATTTTTTTTACCACAACTTCCACCCCAACACCAACGCCAGCTTCGACAAATCAGACTCCAAAAACGGATACAACCTCAACAAGTCCTTTTTTTCGTACCAGCGCAATTCGGCGCTACCTTATTGCGCTTAGGGAATAAATATCTTTTCCGTCACCCCGTGAATGCCTTTTTGAATGTGTACAAAGTGAATGCCACCGGGTGCATGCGCCAAGGGTATTTGCAAGCGCTGTCCCTGGGTTTTGGCTTCGGCCAGCACTGCGCCGTAACTATTCAACACCCGGGCTTGTACCTGCGAACCTTCAGGAGCAGTCGCTTGATCTATTTCCACATAAAGCATCCGCGCTGAATTGTCAAAATTGATTTTTTGCCACTGCTTGTCAATGCCCCGATCGCCCACCTTGGTCAAAGGACTACCACTGACCAAACGATCCGACAAATCATTCAGGTAACATTCCAGGTTGGTGTAGCCAGCCACTCCAGTGAATTTAATGGACAATTGGGTGCCGTTATGATCCTTCACATTGAGATTCAAGCCTTGGGCCGTTTCCCATGAATCGGGCATCCCGTCACTATCTGTATCCTTGGGAGCCGCCGGAGCAGTCGTAAAATCCAATCGAAATGCATCCTGGTAATAATCGCGGCCATCAATGGGGCGGCTATCGATGACGTTGTCCAGCAAGGGTTGTTGCAGTCGGCGGTTCATGGGATCGCGGCGGCGGGTGCTGTGGGGGTTGAACGCACCCACCGTGCTGCGCAAATTGGCTAGCAAATCCGCAGTGGCCGTATAAGTAATGGCAGGGTAGGGGAAGCGGGTGCTGCGCCGAACGGCTTTGCCCAAATCCCGATTGGGGTGATTGGGGGCCGTGCAAAAATCATTGCAACAATAAAATAGCTCATAGTCGGCATAATTGGGAAACCTGCTCAGTTTGTTGCCGC
Organism: Saprospiraceae bacterium; assembly: GCA_027488855.1. GTDB lineage: Bacteria > Bacteroidota > Bacteroidia > Chitinophagales > Saprospiraceae > Haliscomenobacter. Next base: position 6,918 of record JAIYAV010000271.1, on the reverse strand, counting down.
TGACAAACAGCTCATTGTTGGAAAAACCCAGCATCAGGTCACGAAACATGCCATGGCACATGCTGCTGCGCACCACCGAGAGGTTGTTGACAAAATTGGGCAAAAGGCGCATGCCCGGCGCTTCCTGATTCGAGGTATAAAAACCGGAATTGTAATACATTTCGATTTGTTGATCCCACAAGAGGTTGTTCGATAGCTCGATCCGCAGCGGATGTTGCAGGCAGGACATGTCATTGGGGGCCTCACCACTTTGCTCGCAGCTTATTTCTGGCATCCGCCCGCCGATGCGGTTCCAGATGTTGTGGTGGATGCTGATGCTGTCTTTGCGGTGCCCATTGGCCGAATAATTGAGCAACATCCCGCCAAATTCATAGTGATCGCCCAGCGTTTCTGCCAATTGACAATACTGGATGCTCAGGTTGTTGCTGCGCGAAATTTGAATGGCTTCGTCGGTAGCATTGGCAAAGGAGCAATGGTCGATGACTACGCGGGTAGCTGCATCTAGCCGCAGTGCATCATCGGCTACCCAGCCGCTGCCCGGGCGGATTTGCTCGGTGGCGGGGCGGGAATTGAGGTGGCGAATGATGATGTTTTTGGCCCCGTTGTTGGGCTCATACCAGTCGTCGATGATGATTCCCCGCACGATGATGCCGCCCGGTGAACTTTGGCCCGCGATGTAACAGTCGCCCCAGATGAGCTCCGCTGCACAGTCGATGATGCCACTTACTTTGAATAAAATGTACTTCGGACCGGGCGTCGCCAAGGCGGCATTGAGTGATCCCGGGCCTTCACAATTGAGCGTGGTCACATAAATGACTTGCCCACCGCGTCCGCCAGTGGTGTTCAAGGCACCAAATCCCTGTGCTCCGGGAAAAGCTGGGATTTGACCCAAAAGGCCAGTTTGCACATACCAGTAAAAACAAAGAGCGGCCAGTATTTTTTTCATAAGTTCTGGGTAGGTTTGAGGTGTCGCAATAATGATTTAAAGTACTGAAATAACGTAAAAAAGAGCAAAGCCCGGCAAAAAAATCTTTAGATTTGGTACCATAAAACCAATAGCTATGCCAGATTTTGACGCCATCGTCATCGGATCGGGGATCAGTGGTGGCTGGGCGGCCAAAGAGCTGTGCGAAAAGGGCCTCAAAACCCTGGTTCTCGAACGCGGCCGCAACATCGAGCACATCAGCGATTACCCCACCGCGTTCACCGAGCCCTGGGAATTCAAACACCGCAACTCACATCCGCGCCAATACAAACAGGAAAACCCGCTCATCAGCAAAGCAGCGGGTTACAACGAGGATACTGCCCATTTTTTCATCAAAGACAAGGATCATCCTTACGTGCAGGAGAAACCTTTCGACTGGATTCGCGGCTATCAGGTTGGGGGGAAATCGCTGATTTGGGGTCGCGCCTGCCAGCGCTGGAGTGAGTATGAATTTACGGCACCAGCTCAGTTTGGCTACGGCATCGACTGGCCAATTCGTTACACCGATGTAGCCCCCTGGTACAGCCATGTTGAAAAATTCATCGGCGTTTGTGGGCATAAAGACGGCATTGAGTCCATGCCCGACGGGGAGTTTTTACCCCCTATCGAATTGAATTGTGTAGAAAAAGCAGTGCAGGAAAAATTCCTGGCGCACTACAAAAACCGCTACCTGGTACAAGGGCGTTGGGCGCAACTCACCGAGCCCAATGCGGTACACCTCGAACAAGGCCGGGGCCGTTGCCAGCGCCGCAACCTCTGTATGCGCGGCTGCCCCTATGGCGGATACTTCAGCTCGGTCACCAGCACTTTGCCCTGGGCCAAAAAGACGGGCAACCTGACCGTTCGTCCTGATTCGGTGGTTCACTCCATCCTTTACGATGAAAAATCGGGCAAAGCCAGCGGAGTCAGGGTGATCGATGCCAATACCAAAGAAGTCATCGAATACAAAGCCCGGGTCATTTTTGTCAACGCCTCAGCGCTGAACAGCAATTTGATTTTGCTGAACTCCCAAAGCAAACGTTTCCCCAACGGCCTGGGCAACGACAATGGCTTGCTGGGCAAATACATCGGATTCCACATTTACCGGGGCTCCGCTCATGGCGAAATGCCAGGGTATGAGGACAAATATGTGTACGGCAAAAACCCAGTGGAGTGTATCCTGGCCAATTTCCGCAACCTGGGCAAACAAGATACTGACTTCCTGGGCGGCTATACCTCCTTCATGGGGGCTTACCGCGCCCGCCGCGACGCAGCCGAAGGCATTGGTGCCGACTACAAAAAAGCACTCTCCGAACCCCGCGGTTGGGAGGTATACATGTACATGCAAGGCGAGTCCATGCCCAACGAAAACAACCAGGTGCGACTAAGTCCCGATCAAAAAGACCAATGGGGCATTCCGCTGCTGGTCACCTCGGTAGGCTATGACGACAATTCGGAAAAAATGGTCGCTGACTTTTTGACCCAAAGTCGGGAAATGCTGGAAGTGGCGGGTTGCCAAAACATCAGTACCCACGACAACCACCAAGCCCCCGGGCTAGACATCCACGAAATGGGCGGAGTACGGATGGGCCGCGACCCCAAAACCTCCTTGCTCAATGAATGGAACCAATTGCACCACTGCAAAAACGTCTTTGTGACCGACGGTGCTTGTATGACCAGCACAGGCAACCAGAGCCCTTCGATTTTGTACATGGCGCTGACGGCGCGGGCAGCCAATCGGGCGGTGGCGGAATTGAAGGCAGGGGTTTTGTGATATGGGCGAGACATTGAATGTACATTTGCATATCAATTAAAAAGGGCTTAGTTTTGAAAAAAATCGTGTTATGGACTTCCACTATATCGTCTCGGATCCAGAAATATTAGGGGGTAAGCCTATTATCCAGGGTAGCCGAATTAGCGTACAGTTAATTTTGGAATGGATTGCTTCAGGAGCTAGCATTCAGGACATTGTAGAAGAATTTCCTCATTTGCCTTATGAAGGTGTCAAAGAAGCAATTCTTTATGCAACGCGTTAAAATGCACACCTGAATGGATCGCAGACAAGCACTCTACCAAACCTCCCTCCTCCTCGGCGGAACCATCATCGGCGCAGAAGCCATCCTGAGTGGTTGTTCCCCCAAGCAATCGTCGGCCAAAAGTACCCTGTTTCAAGAAGGCGACGAGGCGCTGCTGGACGACCTCGCCGATACCATTCTGCCAGATACCACCGATTCCCCTGGGGCAAAACAAGCTGGAGCGGGTGCCGTCATGATGCTCTTGGTGCAGGATTGTTATGAGGAGCGAGAGCAAAAAATCTTTGTGGAAGGTTTGAAAAAAATCCAAACCGAGAGTCAATCCAAATTCACAAACACCTTCACCGCGCTCAATGCCGTGCAACGGTATGAACTGCTTTCTGCCGCTGACAAAACTGCTGCTGAATACGAAAGCAGTAAAGCCGCCGACGCTCCGCCACACTACTTCACCTTGATCAAACAGCTGGCCACTTTTGCGTATTTCAGCTCGGAAATTGGGATGACCAAAGCGCTGCGGTATAACCCCATTCCAGGAAGATTTGATGGCTGTGTGGAGTATAAGGTAGGGGAGAAGGCTTGGGCGTAGTCCACGATGATTACGACGTTTTCGCGCTTTGACGCCTTCGACGTAGAGCGAAAACAATAGGAGAACGGATGACACGGACAAAAGCGGATTAGAACGGATCAATCTGAGGTAACCTAAAATTGATCCGTTTTAATCCGTTAAATCCGTGTCATCCGTGCTCCTATTGTTGTCGCTTTTAGCAAAAGAGGCGAAGCCTCAAAAAGCGCGAAGCGCATAAAATGCCAGGTAGGATGGTAATGCAAATTACGCGGTAAGCAGCTCCGCTGCTTATTTTTTGTAACCGCGACGACGCGACGGCGCGACGTTATGTGTACTTCGCACACCTTTACATCGTTTTACGTAGCGCATTTGGCGCAGCCAAATTGAATCGTCGCGCCGTCGCGTCGTCGCGGTTACAAAACATTTGGCGTTAGCCAAATCAAAAAAATCCTTGCTCTTGAGAAAGAATGTAGTAGCATTTAGTGCTCGATGCCACAATCAAAACTCAAGGATGTAGGCAACTATTACACCCCTCTCCGTTTCAAAAAGGCCTCCACCACATTCCGCGCCAGCCGCAGTTGCTCCGCCTCCATTCCGGTATCTACCACCAATTCATCGCCGCTTTCGCCATTGTCGCCCTCATAGCGCTCGATCCAGAAACTGAAGTTTGACTCCGCTTCCTTGATGATGCACACGCGTTGTTCGCCTACCTGTACCCGCAAGAGGGGATTGCCATCAGCTGCTTCTTGGATGAGGAGGTAATCCGGGGCGATTTGAGCCAAAAAATTGACCCAGTTTGAAGTATGTTGATCCATTGTTGTACAATTTTACGTGGGTGAAGAAAAACGCCTTCATCCACAATGTTAGTTCAAAATAAAGTATAAAACCACTAATAATGCCACCGCAATAAACGCCCGACCCGCCAGTACCTCAATGTCGACCCGCACATCTCTGGTTTTGCGGTTCTGAAAGGTGCGGCGCTCCGGGGCGGGTATGCCATTGGCCCCTTCAATGTAGCGCTCGGCCTGCTCAAACTGCTCGGCACGCTCGGCGTGTTCCTTCTCGCTGAGCTGCCCCTTGAGCTGGTGGAGCAACGTTTTGCCTTGCTCCCGCGAAAGGGGTTCATCCTGGCTCCAGGTAACCGATTTTTCTACGCCGTTGCCTTGGGCCTGGATGCGGCCCCGATGTTTCTTGGTCATGAGTGTGGTGTTTTGTGGACAAATAATGAGGTGGAAAAGTTCCGTGAAGTCGTTTTTTTGTACAAAGCAGGGCGGGGGATGGAAGTTTGTTTTGGTCATGATTGAGGAATTTTGTTAATTGCGATTGTGGTTTCTAACTACCCATGCTCCTGAAATGGCAAAAAGAAGACCTGGTGCCAGCATGTCTGTACATGCCCACCCTTAAATTTTGCCATCTTGATTTCAGGAGGTTTTGGTAGTTTAGCAAGACAAAGATAAATTCTAAAACTATAAAAAGCAATTTTTATAGAAAAAAGTATTGTTTTAATGAAAAAAGAAATGACAGACAGTCACAATCGACTGAAAATCATACTCAAATCTTTGAATATAGATCAGGCTCTTTTGGCTGAACAGCTAAAAGTGAAGCAATCCGTAATCAGTTTTGCATTGAATGGCAAGAATGAAAAGACTTTCCATCGCATTGTGGCCTTTGTAGAAAAGGAATACAACGTCGCCACTGCCGATATCTTTGAAGATCCTAAAACCATCAGCCAGGGCTTGCAGGAGCAACTGGCCGAGATCAAAGCGGAACTGGCCGCGAGTCGCGAGGAGTTGAAGCAGGTGCTGGAGGGGATGGAGGAGTTGAAGGGGATGTTGAAGAAGTGAGGGTAAAAGATTGTTCAAGTTTTTGTGCGGCGAAAAAAGAAAGCCAGCCGGAGTTCGAAGATTTTTCTCCAAACCAGCCCAATCTTGCCACCACTAACGTGGTTCAAAAACCGTACTGGGCTTAATGGCTATAACCCTGGCCACCGCTAACGCGGTTTTAAACTTACATAAAACTTGATGTAAGCGGTGGTAAAATCTAACCGCGTTAGCGGTGGCCCCGGTTGTGGCATAGATGCTCTACCTTGAATTTTTAATCACGTTAGTGGTGGTCGGGTTGCCCTTTTTGAAGAAAGTGGGGGAAATTGGAAAAGCAACTCTATAAGGTAGGGATTTCTCATTTTAGACTAGCTAAGGCTACCCATACCGATGCTATTCTCTTCTGATATTCAGAATTTTTAGGGGAATTTTTCATTAATTCATTAAAAAGACGTTCTGCTTCTTGGAAATTACTGAGCGCTTTTCCTTTATCTTTGAATTTATCTCGATACAATTCTCCAAGCTTGTAAAATGATATTGCTAACCCATCTTTATAATCTTCATTTTTAGGAAATTCATAATTGAGTTGTTTTGCTAAAATGTGTCGTTCCTTAAGAAAATTTTCAGCCTGTTCCACACTATCCAACATAAAATAAGCTAAACCGACATGTTCATAAGCAATACCTAAAGAATTTCGCAAATTTGCATCCTTTGGAAACGTTGTTAATAGGTTTTGGGAAAGCTCTTTTCTTGCTTTAAAAAAATCAAGTGCTTTTTCGTATTTGTCATAACGCATATAAATCAATCCCATTCTTTCAAGCCCTATAATCATACCTTTTGCGTAGTCTACATTATCTGGAAAATTTTGGTAAAGCTCTTTAGATAAATTGTATCGTTCTTCATATAGAAGTAAAGCATCTTTAAAATTCTGCATTCGAAGAGCTAAGTCTCCTTTTTTCTCGCATGCAACAGATAGATAATTTTTAAAATCTATATTTTGAGGAAAATCTTTAACAAGTTTTTTAGTTAATTCAAAGAAAGCTTCAAAATGTAGTGTTGCTTCATTGATATTTCCAAGGATAAATGCAATTGAACCTAGTCTTTCAAAAGATATGGCTAGGTTGCTTTTATATTTCATATCTTCAGTAAAAGATAGAGCAAGCTCTCTTTCCAGTTGGTTGTAATGGCGGTAAAAAAATAATGCTTGTTTTAAATCACTAAGAGATTCATACATAGTTCCTAAAAAAAAGTAAGCCGTAGCTAAATTATTTTTGAACTCGACATTAGATGCAAAAGCCGTTGAAATATCTTCTAGCAATTTTGTTTCTTCTTTGAAAATTTCTAGAGCTTCCGTGTATTTATTAAGAGATTTTAGCAACTCCCCCTGTTTGTGGTAGGCTATGGCCATACCATTCTTAATCTCTACATGATGTGGGTACGGGTGTAATTCAAATTGTCGCTCCGCAGGATTAAGCAGCGGATTTCCTGAAAATATTGGTGATTAGATCGAATTTCTGGCTGCGTAAAGCAACCCTA
>JAIYAV010000252.1 GCA_027488855.1 Saprospiraceae bacterium | reverse complement strand
CGTTTGGTTTTGGTCGTAGGAGAGGGTAACGGTTTCGCCAGGAATTGGCTTTGCAGGGGAACATTGTAGTGCTTGAGCGCTTAGGCTCAGCGTAGCGACGAAGGCTACTCCAAAAGTGAGGATTAATGATTTCATATTTTGAAAATAGGTTAGGTAATCGTGATTGTGATTTTGAATTGTCATGTGGATGTAAAAATAGAAAGTTTTTGATTTAATGCAGACTCTGGGGTAAATATTGTCGGGGAAGGAGCAAAAGGGGAATTTTTGTTGTGGATTGAGGCAGGTTTGCGTACTTAGTAGTGGGGCAAAAATAAGTGATCATTTTTCCTGAGCCAGAGGATTAGATAAGATACTTGAAATGAAACGTTTTCTTATCTAATCCTCTGGCAAAATGATCACTTATTTTTTTGTCGCCCCTTATGGCTGAATTGTTTTTTCCGCTTACAAAAAAATCCCCACATTCAATTACCTTAGGCGGCGCTTGAATGTCACAACAAAAACACAATGAACGCCAAACTTCAGATCGTAATCACCTTGGTGTTTTTTAGCCTGAGCATCCAGTCTGGCTTGGCTCAGCAGGGTTTATGTAAAGGCTCGCTGGGGGCAAACATTTTCACCCGAGGCGATTTTGGTAGTGGTAGCGCCAATGTATTGGGGAATGATCCTGGCATTGCGCCTGGGTACCGCTACAGTGCGTCCACGCCACCCAACGATGGCTTGTACGTCATCACCAATGGCAATGCCAGTTGGGGCTCCTTTTCCGCTACAGCCTGGGTCAAAACCAAAGACCGCAGCAGTGATCCCAATGGTTACTTTATGGTCGTCAATGCCAGTTTTCAGCCGGGGCTTTTTTATCAGGATACAGTAACGGTGTGTGGCAATACGACCTACCAATTTTCGGCGGATATCATCAATCTGATGCTGCCCAGTTTCACCGGCTCCATCAAACCCAATTTGTCTTTCCTGGTGGATGGCAAGGAAGTATACAGTTCCGGGGACGTACCCCAGGATGGCTTTTGGCGAACTTATGGTTTTTCTTTCACTACCCCCCCCGACGCCAAACAGATCGTCCTGTCCCTGCGCAACAATGCACCAGGAGGGCAGGGAAACGATCTTGGCCTGGATAACATTACCTTTTTGCCCTGCGGCCCGCTGATCAAAATGCCGGATACCAGTTATATCTGTGTCAGCGATGTGTTTAAACTCAACCCTACGATTGAAATCAATGACGCTAAAACCCTTGCATACCAATGGCAGCGCAGTACCGACGAGGGCAAAACCTGGACCCCCATCCCTGGTGCCAATAATTTGAGCATCGACATCGTAAAACCCCGCGAGGGGCAAACTTTTCGCCTGGCCGCAGCTGCAAGCCCGACTCAGTTGAACAATCCTTCTTGCAATTATTTTTCCTTCTCTACGGTGCTAGAACAAAAAAAGGCACCTAAGCCCAAAGAAATAGTCATTTGTCCGGGTGGCTCGGTCACCTTGGCCGGGCAGGTTTACCGCGATTCGGGTTACTACGACATCATCCTCAAAACGCCCCAGGGTTGTGACAGCATTGTGGCACACCACATCATCATCGAAAACTTGAGCCGTTTTCGCATCAAGGGCGACAGCATCATTTGTCCCGAAAATTTTTCGATCCTGGATGCAGGCAATTTTGCAAAATACCAATGGTCAACTGGGGCGACCTCGGATACCATCAGCATTGAAAATCCCGGCACTTTTACAGTTTCGGTTACCTCTATCTATGGTTGTCCAGCTAGTCACAGCCTTGTTGTACGGGCGCGGGAGTTGATGGGTACCATGACTGGAACGGATCCCAATTGTGCCCAAAGCAAGGACGGCAGCATCAGCATCACCAAGGTAAGTGGGGTAAACCGCCCACTGGTGTACACCCTCAATGGCAAAGATTTTCAGCCCGGAAATACCTTTAATGGTTTAGCGGCGGGTACCTATCAGGCTACGGTGCAAGCCAGTCCGGCCTGTAAACTCAGCCGCAGTGTGACCCTGAGTGATCCGGTCGCGTTTGAGCTGGAGGCGTTTGACAAAATCACCATCAAACAGTTTGATAGCATTCAATTGAGTCCCCGTGCCAATCAGGCCTTTGGCACCTATCGTTGGTTGCCAGCGGAGGGGTTGAGCTGCAGCAACTGCGCTGAGCCTTTTGCGCAACCTTTAAGGAGTGGCACTTACTCCCTAGTGGCCACCAGTGCGCTGGGTTGTGTGGACTCTACCCGATTTGTTTTTGAGGTTATTCCCCGCCACAATACCTTTGCTCCCAATGCATTTTCTCCCAATGACGATGGCGAAAACGATTTTTTTACCCTTTTTTGCGATCGGGGAATTGCGCGGATTGCCCATTTGAGTATTTTCGACCGCTGGGGCAACGAAGTATTCCGCACCCAAAATGCTCGCCCCAATGGTGCCGAAACCCGCTGGGACGGCAGTGCTCGTGGGAAGCCTGCTTTACAAGGGCTATATGTTTGGCGGGTTGATGTAGAATTTGTCGATGGCGAGACGGCCAGTCGTAGTGGAGCGGTTTTACTATTGAAGTGACAAGCCGTAAAAATTCTGCACATTTAGCCCATTTATTAACGTCAGTTACCTAATTTTGAGAAAATTGAGGAAACGTCAAAGATGGAGACTGGATTTGACACTGAAAAAAGGCAATTGTTGGAAGAAAGAGCTGCTCGGGTAAGGGCAGAAGCATTACTTTTAGAAAAAGAACAATTTATTGCCCAGTTGCTCCAACAAAATGAAGGCCTACAATCTCAGCTCAGCTCCGTAGATGGGTTAAAAAAAGAGCTGCATTACGTCAACGAGATTGTCAATAGTGTACAAGACATCATCTTCATTTCCGACCACCAAGGCCTTTTCCGCTTCATCAATCCTGCCGCTGAAAAATTATTGGGTTTCCCCTTAGCCGACATGCTGGGCACCCACTATTCCGCACTCATTCGCGACGATTACGCTGAGCAAATTCGCATACAATACCGTGATCAAATTCGCAATGGTTTGACCACAAGTTATGTGGAATTTCCGGTTAAAAATGCCTGGCAACGTGAGATCTGGTTGGGTCAGCAGGTCAGTTTTATTTACCGGGAGGGCAAATTTTTCGAGGCGCACTCCATTTCCCGCGACATTACCGAAGAAGTCCAAGCTCGGAAGGATCTGGTTACCACCTATTCGCGCTTAAAAGGATTGGTACAAAACCTGCATGCTGGGGTTTTGGTAGAAGATGAAAACCGGAAAATTGTGCTGATCAACCAGCAGTTTTGTGACCTGTTTTCCATTCCTGTTGCACCCGAGTTTTTGGTTGGTGCCGATTGTTCCGAGGCCGCCGAACAAAGCAAAGATCTTTTTTGTAATCCTGAGCACTTTGTTCAACGGGTAGATGAGTTATTGGCAAAAAAAGAACTGACGCTAAGTGAAGACCTCTACATGCAGGATGGTAAAATCCTGGAGCGGCATTACATCCCTGTTTTTTCAGGTACCGAATACCTTGGCCACATGTGGCATTACCGGGATGTAAGTGCGCAACGTACAGCTAGTGAGCGCATCCGCAAAAGTGAAGAAAAGTACCGGGGGATCATGGAACACATGGAATTGGGTCTTTTAGAGGTCAATTCTGAGGCAAAAATCGCGCGAGCCTACCCCCGTTTTTGCGAAATGGTGGGGTATAACGAGTCAGAACTGATCGGACAAGACCCCAAACTTTTGTTTGCGCCCCCCCAGTTCAGAAGCCAGGCTCAACAGGAAGAGGCCAAATTTTTGCATGGAAAATCGTTGATCTGGGAAGCTCCTGTGCTCAAAAAAAATGGCAGCATCATCTGGACACTGATCAACAATACCCCGATCTACGACGAGCTAGGCAATTTGACGGGTACGCTGGGCATCCACCTGGACATAACCGAGCAAAAATTGTTGCAGGCCGATTTGGAACGCGCCCGCCAGGAAGCCGAACAAGCACGAGATGCAGAAAAGGCTTTTTTGGCCAACATGAGCCACGAAATCCGCAACCCGATCAACTCCATTGTGGGTATGACCAATTTGTTGTACGACACCCAGCTCAGTTTGGAGCAAGCAGAATATGTCCATACTTTGCAATACTCAGCCGATTTGTTGCAGGCACTGGTGAGCGACGTATTGGACATCTCCAAAATTGAACAGGGCAAAATGGAGCCCCAGCTGGAGGACTTCGACTTTTGGAGTATGGCCAAGGCCATGTGTAAAACCTTTGAATTCAGGCTCTCGCAACGCCCAATTGAATTTCAATGCGAGATTGCCCCGGAGGTGCCGCAGTACCTGCGTACCGACCCCACTTTCCTGAATCAAATTCTGCTCAATCTGATCAACAACTCCTTCAAATTTACCGAACAGGGCTTTGTTCGCTGCACTGCCTCGACTAAAATTATTGATGGAAAAAACTGGATTGAGTTTACGGTGACGGATACTGGGATTGGCATCCCCGAAGATCGTTTGCCCTTTATTTTTGAACGTTTTGATCAGGCTGGAAAAGCGAAAAGAACCCGCGAAGGCGCGGGTTTGGGACTTCCGATCACCAAACAACTGGTGGAACTGCTCGGTGGGCGGATTCAAGTACAAAGTATGATAGGCGGCGGAACTAGTTTTACCGTCCTACTTCCTTTTGAAACAGTTAAAAACCCGGTGCTGCACAAAGCAGAGTTACCTCTTGTGTCACAGCGCGAACGAACAGTGCCGTTTCATGTGCTTATTGTAGAGGACAATGCCATGAATAGCCGCTACCTGGAAAACCTCTTACAAAAATGGGGACTAACCTACTCTACTGCCGATGATGGGCTGGTGGCCCTTCATGTTACCGAAAAAGAAGTGTTTGATTTGATCCTCATGGACATTCGGATGCCCAACCTGGATGGCTACGAGACCACCCTGCGCCTGCGCAACGCTCCCCAAAACGCCAATCAGCAAGTGCCCATCATTGCCCTCACGGCCTCGGCGCTGTTGGATGAAAAAGTAAAAGCACTACAAGCAGGAATGAATCAACACTTGTCCAAACCCTTTACGCCCGAACAATTATTGGAAGTTTTTCGCCGTATTTTTCCCAGCTTTTCACCCCAAACGTCAAATATGCCTACTTTCTCTTTGAACCGAGCCGAGTTAGCTGAGTTGTACGAAGGTGACAGCGGCTACATGCGGGAAATTTTTGAGATTTTCGCCCAAACTGTCCCCAGCGAGCTCGCCCAAATGCGGCAACTCTTGGAAGCCGAAGATTGGAAAGCCTTTGCGGCCAAAGCACACAAAATCAAACCATCGTTTCAAATGGTGGGCCTGGGACATTTGAGCACCCGCGCCGAACAATTGGAACGCGCAAAAAGAGAATTTGATCCACAGGACTTGATCCGCGACTTTGTAAGTTTTGAAGCGGAAGTTTTGCAGGGCATCAAACTGGTGCTGGCCGAATTGGCCACCTTATCCTGATGCTTTAGAATGTCTGCTTTTTGACGATAAATGAGTAGTTTACAATAAAATAATGCCGCCAAACTAACCCATCCGTGTTTTTTTTGCAATTTTTGCGGGGATATAAAAGTGAGTTTGGAGATTTATCGCTCAAATACATCTATCATGTAACCCGCTGTTTCAACGGCGGGTTACATGATAGATGTGTTTATCGGCATTAAATTGAAAGACCCTCAAACTCACTTCTGATTAAGTCCTTTTCAAGCATTTTCTACGTACGTTCTCCCATCAGCGCTTTTTTTGTTACCCACAAAAATATCATAATGAAATTTTTGCCTTCCTTTCTTGTTGGTTGTACAACTACTAGAACCACCAGCACTTTGCATGCTGATCACATGCGCCCAAAACCGATGGAAAAAATGATGGTTAATACTCAGGTTTATCGATTGTTGGCGATGAGGATTGTCTTGATGCTAGTGTTGGCTTCGCCGGTGATGGGATGGGGGCAGGTGGGAATCTTTTCAAATGCGGGTAAAGCTTATACCAATACCAAAGCTAGAACTTTTGACCCTTATGGCCCTGTAATGGTGCAGTGTTCATCAATTGATTTTACAGTTTCTTTTAATTTTTCAAGACCATGGCCAGGTAGTGGAAATATGGAGTCCAATGATGAATGCGCCTCTGGTGGTGGCTGCGCTGGAGACCCTGATAATCCTGATGCTGGTGGCTGTATTAACTGTTGGGATTTTATATGGGTACGCCTTTTGGTCAATGGAAACGAGGTTTTTAGTGATTTGATTGGAGCTGGCAACAACCAACAATCGGGTACCATTAGCACAAGTGGCGTTCCTACCAATCCAGGAGATATGGTTTCGATAGAAATCTATACCCAAACCTGGGCTGCCGATGAATCTATAACTTTCAGCAATATCCGTATTACTGGTACACCTACCCCAGCTAATCTTCTCCCTCTGGTTGGTGATCCCTTTTGTCAAACCAGAGGTAACGTATCCCTAACTCCTAGTCAAAATGGCCTTACTGGTACCTGGTCAGGCCCTGGGGTAACGGGAACAAATTTTAATACCAATACCGCTGGAGTAGGAACACATTCCCTTCGTTTTACTCCTGCCGCCAACCAATGTGCTACCCCGAATACTATAGAGGTACAAGTAAATCCTGCTGGCCCAGCAGTATTGGATGTTTTAGGCCCATATTGTCTGAATTCCGGTAACATCAACTTGCCTACCAATCAAAATGGGGTCAATGGCAATTGGTCGGGAACGAATGTGACGAGTAACCGCTTGAGTACTACCACAGCTGGTACAAAAAACCTCACTTTTACCCCATCAGCTGGCCAGTGTGCCACCCTGGCAACCACTTCTGCTGAAGTTACGGCTCCACTTACCCCCAGTTTTACCAGTTTGGGGCCTTACTGCCAACCTGGTACTTTTCAATTGCCTACCACCGACGACAATGGTGTGGTGGGCGGCTGGACGGGCACGGGTGTAACCAGTAATGTAAACCTCAATACGAGTGTAGGAGGAACCGGGTCGCGCACATTGCGCTTTACTCCTGGTGCCGGGCAATGTGCAGTGGCAGTCAATATTCCAGTAACAGTCAATCCTCGTGGAACCATTACAGTAAGTACTCCTGGCCCTTATTGCACCAGCAGCACCTCCGTGCAGCTAATTACAACCCAGGCTGGGCAAGCTGGAAACTGGTCGGGTACAGGGGTTGTCAACAATCGACTAGCCATCAACACTGCCGGGAACAAAAACATAACTTTTACCCCCACTGACCTCTGTTTTGCACCAGCGAATGTAACGGTAGTGGTGGGCAATTCTGCCAACATCAATCCCATTGCCAGCCAGACCATTTGTGGAAATAGTTTTACACTGCCGACGATTACGTCCAGCAATTTTTTGGATGGCTCCCAAGCGTATTTCACGGGAGCAAATGGCACCGGGACTCGACTTGCGCAAGGAGCGGTAATCACAGGTACTCAAACGCTATTTGCTTATTATAATTCAAATGGTTGTACTGACCAAAAAACCTTCACCGTTACCTTTCAAAGCACCCCCAAACTTGATTCCATCCGCGATACGACCATCTGCGGCATTTACACCTTGCCCATGATCAAAGGCAGTAACCTGACCCCCAACGCCGCCTACTACACCAGAACCCGTGGCGGCGGCACCCGCTTCCTCCCCGGCCAAAACATTGGTACCACCCAGATTTTATTCGCTTACGACAGTACGGCCACTGGCTGTTTTGACCAGGATACCTTCAAAGTCAACATTGTAGCTCAGCCGCGTTTGGATACCATCGTGAATGTGCAGGTTTGTTCCAGTTACACCTTGCCCATGCTTAAAGGCACCGGACTCAGCCGCAACGAAGCCTACTACACGGCACCCAACGGTGGCGGAACCAAGTACCTGCCGGGGCAAAGCATCCCTGGAGACTTGCGCCTGTACGCCTTCGACCGCATTACGACGTGTACCAGCGAAAGGACTTTTTTGCTGGACACCCTTAGTCCGCCCATATTGGATCCCATTCGCGACACTACCAGATGCGGCAGTTTGGTATTGCCATCCATCAAGGGCAAAAACCTTACGGCCAACGCCGCTTATTACACCCAAACCATCGGTGCGGGGCTTCGTTTCAGCCCTGGGCAAAGCATCAGCAATACCCAAACCCTGTTTGTATACTCGGGTACTGCGAGCTGTTTTGACCAGGATACCTTCAATGTTACGATTGTGCCTCGCCCGGTGCTGGATACCATTGTAGATGTACAAATTTGCCGTTCCTATACCTTACCGACCATCGGCGGAACCAGCCTAAGCGGCAATCAAGCCTATTATACTGCGCCGAATGGGGGCGGGACAAAATACACCGCAGGCCAAAGCGTAACGGGAGATTTACGCCTCTACGCTTTTGATCAAATTCCGGGTTGTTCCAACGAGCGCAGCTTTTTACTGGACACCATTAGCCCACCCCAAATTGACAGCCTTCGCGATACGACTGCCTGCGGTAGCCTACAATTGCCCCTGATTACGGGCAAAAACCTGAGCTCCAATGTGGCCTATTATGGTGGCGCCAATGGGACGGGTACCCGCTTTCTGCCCGGGCAAACCTTGAGCTTTAGCGGCAACTTTTTTATTTTTGATCAAAAAGCAGGATGTAGGGCTGAGCGACTTTACCGCGTCAACATCACTGCCGGGCCGCGGATCGAGCTGGGCATAAAAAAATCGATTTCCTGCAATGGCAGCAATGATGGTGCGCTGGACTTGAGAATCAACAACAGTTTCCCTCCGGTCAACATCCGTTGGAGTCAAGCCAGCCTAAATGGAATAGAAGACCCGGCGAACCTGGGCCCGGGAACGTACACAGTCACGGTGACCGATGGTACTGCTTGTGCAGTTTCAGCTTCCGTAACCCTGATCGAACCAAGCAGAATTGCATTGACTTGTGCCGTAAGCAAGGCGGTAACGCAGGTTGGTGGTACGGATGGTGAAGCACGCATCAGCATCAGCGGCGGAACGGCCCGTTACAAACTGAGCCTGAATGGCCCGGTGGTTCAACTCCAGAATAGCCTGAGGGCGGGTACCTTGACTTTAATGGGATTGAGCACCGGAACCTATAAGGTGCTCGTAACGGACAGTTTGGGCTGTCAAGATTCCTGCCAGTTTACCATCACCCAACCCAATTGTACCCTCGCTGCGACCGCTACCTCTGTCAACCCAACTTGTAATGGTGTAGCCAATGGGCAAATTAACGTGAGCAGCACAGGAGGGGAAGCCCCACTGAGCATCGATTGGAACCAAAATGCCCTGGATGGCCAGTTCAACCCACGCAATTTAAGCCCTGGCAGGTATTCCTTTATCGTCACCGACAATGTGGGTTGCCAGGCCAGTGATACCATCTTCCTTACCCAACCAGCCGCTCTGGTGCTGAGCTGTGCCCAACAAAGCGCGGCAACCCGGGTGGGTGGCACGGACGGCATTGCCAGGATTTCCAGCAATGGCGGCACCCTACCCTATCGCATCAGTTGGTCGGGAAAAAGTTCGGGTAGTTTTACCTTGAAGCGCAGCGGCGATACCACCATCACTGGGTTAAGCGCGGGCCAATACCGCATCGAATTGCGGGATCAAAACGGTTGTGTCGATTCTTGTCTGCTGACCATCAGCGAGCCCGCTTGTTCTTTGATTGCCACCATTGTTACGGTGAAAAGGATTCTGTGCAACGGGAATAACGATGGTGTATTGACCGCAACCGTGCGCAATGGGCGGGCACCTTACAGCTATGTGTGGAGCAACGGCGCTGGAACCATTACCCGCGATACTTTGAAAAATTTGGGCCCAGGGACTTATACTCTGACCCTGACCGATAACCTTGGCTGCACCGATACCGCCCAAATCAACCTGACTGAGCCTTCGCCAATAGTTGCCAATTGCCAGGTCATTTCGGACGTTACCACCGTGGGCGGCCGCGATGGTCGTGCCAAACTGAAGTACACTGGTGGAACCGGGACAATTGCGCTGGATTGGGGTGGCTCACAACCGGGTAGCGTGACCGCTAGTGGTGGTGATAGCCTCTCGCTGAGCAGTTTGCCTCCGGGAACCTATTCCCCTAATTTCATCGATGTCAATGGCTGTCGAACTTCTTGCAGCTTCACCATTAGAGAGCCTGTATGTAACCTACAAGCCAGCTTGTCGACCAAGGCCCCAGCCTGCCAGGGGGCGACCAACGGGCAAGTGATTGTAGTACCCACTGCTGGGGCAGCACCTTACCGCTTCCAATGGAGCAATGGCGGCCCCAACAATGACACCATATCCAATCTGCGTGCTGGAACGTATCAAGTCACCATCACCGATGCCATCAATTGTAGTTTGGTGCTCGATACCGTTTTGCAAGACCCCCCAGCTTTAACTTTTACTTGCCAAACCATCCGCAATGTCATCACCATCAATGGCCGCGAAGGGATTGCACGCTTGAATTTCAGCGGGGGCATCTCGCCTTATTTTGTCCGCATTCAGGGCCCGGTGAGCAGCACCCGTACTGAAGGCAACAGCGGAAGTGTTGATTTGACTGGGCTATCAACTGGGACTTACACCGTTAACATCAGTGATGTCAATGGTTGTCAACAGAGTTGTTCTTTTAGCATCAGCGAGCCTACTTGCAATTTGGCGCTGCAATTACAAGGGGTAGCCCCATTGTGTAATGGCGCAGCAAATGGCCAAATTACCGTCACTGTGAATGGGGGCAAAGCGCCGTTTCAATACGATTGGAGCGACAATGCCAACGATGGCCAGGCGACGGCCCGCAACCTGCGTGCGGGAATGTACACCGTGGTGGTGAGTGACTCAATTGGATGTGTGGGGATTGATACCCTAGTGCTTGCGCAACCCAGCGCCTTGAGTTTTACTTGTGGAACGCCAGTCCCTACAACTACGGTGGGTGGACAAAATGGCCGTATTACCGTGCGGTTTACGGGTGGAACTGGGCCATACAAGCTGGTGCTGAGCGGTGCCAAACGCGACAGTTTTCTCAATGTGAGTGTAGATAGTTTTAGGGTCAACAACTTGAGCAAAGGGGATTACCGCCTGACTTTGTTCGATAAAAATGGCTGCACAGTGCAAGGCTGTAATTTTCGAATCAATGACCCTGTCTGTAACCTTGTT
Organism: Saprospiraceae bacterium; assembly: GCA_027488855.1. Classification (GTDB taxonomy): domain Bacteria; phylum Bacteroidota; class Bacteroidia; order Chitinophagales; family Saprospiraceae; genus Haliscomenobacter. Next base: position 7,154 of record JAIYAV010000252.1, on the reverse strand, counting down.
TTGACCTTAACTCCAACGAATAATTTGTGTGCTGGTGCCAGTCAGGGCAGTATTCAAAGCAACAGCACTGGCGGCATTGGGCCATTCAGCTATGATTGGAGCGACAATCGTTTCGACGGTAACCCTCGTGCGACGGGTTTGCCCATTGGACCCTTCCAATTGATCGTGACGGATGCCCAGCTCTGCCGCGATACGGCGAGTGTGACCATTATAGAACCAGCCCCACTCCAAACGATTTGCTCCGTTGTCAATCAGCCCAGTACTGTGGGTGGTAGCGACGGGCGCGCTCGGGTAGTCATTCGTGGCGGCACTGGCCAGCGCAACATCCAGTTGAGCGGCCCTAGCCCCGGGCAAATGCAACGATTCAGTGTTGACACTTTCACCTTTAGCAATCTGGCGGCGGGAAATTATTCCGTACGGGTCAGCGATGCAAATGGCTGTACGGATACTTGTAACTTCACTTTGACTAACATTACCTGTAAACTAGTGGGTACAGCTCAAGGCATCAATCCGGATTGTAATGGTACTTCGACAGGGAGCATTCGGGTGACGGCAATGGGCAATAATGGCCTGGTGACTTATGCATGGAACAGTCCCGCCCTGAATGGAGCAAACCCAACTGCACTAGCCGCCGGAACGTACACCGTAACGCTGACTGATGCGGCTGCTTGTAAAGATACGGTAAGCGTCACTTTGCTTAATCCGGCACGACTCACGCTAGCCGCTGCTCCAGCCAGCCAACCTACTCCAGCTCGTCCTACGGGCGGAAGCATTGCCTTGACTTATGCCGGAGGAACCCCAGCGTACCGCATCAACTGGAGCCCCAATGGCTCTGATCAAAGCATTGGCAATACCGGGGCATTTACCATCCCCAACCTGAGGGCAGGTACTTATTCGATTACCCTGACGGACAGCAATGGTTGTAACGCTATAGCCCAGGCAACCTTGAGTGAACCAGCTTGTAACCTCAGCATTGACATAACTGCTGCCCGCGCCGATTGCAGCAGTAGCCACCTCAATACCACCGTTGCAGGCGGTACGGGGCCATTCCAATACGCCTGGAACGCCACTCGTTTCAATGGCCAGGCCAATCCGCGCAACGCTACGCCGGGCACGTATACAGTCACTGTGACTGACGCCATTGGTTGTTCCACAAAGGATAGCCTGGTCCTGGCCGTTGATCCCTCGGCGTTGAGTATCAATTTGGGGGTAATCAATCCACTTTGCCCGGGCGATTTGGGTGTTTTTACGCTGCGCAACGTCACAGGCGGGCAAGGTCCCTTTACCCTGACGCTGAACAATATCATTCAGCGCTTCAACAACCCACCGCTTACCATCAGAAACCTGAATCCGGGGACTTTTGCGCTAAACATCAGCAATGCATCGGGTTGTAGTTTTGATACGACCATCACCATTCAATCCCCCCGCAGCTTGAGCCTGGAACTTGGCCCGGATACCACCCTCCGGCGTGGTGCAAAGTTGACCTTCAAACCCCAGCTCAATTTTACCCCAAGCCAAATTTCCTGGTCCCCCCCGACAGGACTTACCTCGGCTCAAAGCCTGAATGCCCAGGCAGAACCTGCCTTTACCACCACCTACACCCTGCTGCTGAGTGACAGTGCGGGTTGTAAAGTGAGTGATAAAATTCAGATTTTGGTAGCTGGCCAGGTCGAAGCCTATTTCCCCAATGCCTTCAGCCCCAATGGGGATGATGTGAACGATTATTTCAGCGGCTATGGAGGCGATGACATCGAAGCCCTGGAGTATTTGCGGGTTTTTGACCGCTGGGGGAATCTGGTGTTTGAAGGGACTAATATCCCAGTGGATGACCCGACTAAGGGTTGGGATGGGACCTCGCGTGGGCAGCCTTCGCCAATTGGCTTGTACGTGTTTTCGAGTGTGGTGCGGATGAAAAATGGGAGCACTTATTCAAAGGCTGGGGAGGTGAATTTGGTGCGGTGATGGGGCTGTCGCTACTGAGGTGATTCTTCGGTGCCTTAGGTTTCTTAGGTGGTAAAGTATTTTTCTTTTTCACCATCTAAGAAACTTAAGGCACCGAAGAATCACCTCGGCAGGTAGCGTGAGTGGTGTTCAATCATTGAATAAAAAACCATGAGATCAATACGAAAAAAATCGATCGTATACCCAATAAAGCAAATACCCTACGAGCAGCAATCTCACCACAATGCTAAAAGTAGAATATTTGAGCTGGCCTTTTTCGGTCTGCAAAACCAACGCCGTTTGTCGGGTCCAATCGGGGTTGATTTGCATGCCAAATTGATAGTAGCGATCGTCCTTGGTTTGTATTTTTAAAACCTGACCGCCACCCAATAGAGAATTGATTCTAATCAGTTGAGCATTTTCTATTTCATCCAGCATGATGGTCCAACGACCACAAACGATTTTTTTATCGCTCAGTAAAATTACCGCACGTTGAGCACCAACCCAATCCAGCCCCCGTTCCAGTTCACGATCACTATTGTCGACAATGCCTTTGCAAGCATCTGCGGCCAGAACGGTTTCATCGGGGTGCTCCAGTTCGTATCGTTTTTTTACCTGGTGTGTACCGTAAATAAGGTCGACCAGGCTTTTTAACAGTGAATCAATCATCTTTTCTTATTCATTTAGGGATTTAATGGTCATAAAAGTAAGCCATCAGGGCAATGATTGGAGGATAAATTGGCAGTAAAATTTTATCACTGCACCTCCCCCAAACTCAACACCTTCAACCCCTCCGCCGTCAAACTCACCCCCTTTTGTTTCGGCTTAAACACCACCTCCACCAGCTCACCCGGCAGCAGATCAAAATAATTGTCCGTAAAAAACCCATCGACCTCATCCCCAAAATCCAGGAAAACATTTTTCGCCAATTGACTGGCCCGCAGGCGGATGCGAAAGCCTTCCTTGCTGGGCAATACCTGTTTTTCGATGGCGGGTGCAGTGGGCAATTCTAGCACTTTAGCACTGGCGAGGTAGACTGGGCTGTGGGAGATATGGTGATCTTGGCTGTACAAATCAACCAGAAGAACCGTTTTTTTAGCGGTATTGGAATCACAAATTTCCGTTAGTGGAATCTCCAGGGCATGAAGCGCCGTATTTTGAGGCAACTGTAAGCTAGTGTCTTTTTTCCACAAGGTTTCTCCATTAAAATCGATCAGGCGCAGGCGCAATTCCCCTTCCCTTTCGCCCAATTCATCCGAAATGATGCTGAGGCGCAACTTCCCATCCCTGACCAAAGCCGCCGTGATGGTCGGCTCAAAAGCTTTTTTGATGAAATAGTGCATGGCCTTCCAGCGCTGGTAATAATCCATGCCCGACCAGGAGGCCACCGGCCACACATCGTTGATTTGCCAGTACAAGGAGCCCATACAATAAGGCATACTGGCCCGATGCGCCTCAATGGCCATTTTGATGCCCTCGGCCTGGAGCAATTGCCCCACATACAGGAAATGCTCAAAATTGGCGGGCACCCGGTAGTTTTGCTGCATGTAACTGCGGATGCGCAAATTGCCGATGCCACTGCGTTGGTGGGCCGCCATGACCGGGGATTCGATGTTCCAATCTTCGGGCAAGGCGTAGGTTTTGACCGTTTTGAACTCCGGGAAAGACTGGAATCCGTACTCACTCATGAAGCGCCCGATGTTGTCGTAATACGCGCTAAAGGGATGCTCCGAATGCCAAACGCCCCAGTAATGAACATCGCCGTTGGGGGTATGACTTTTGGCATGTCTACCCGGCACATTGTAGGGCGAGGAGGGCCAGTAAAACATACCCGGGTGATTGGCACCTACAATGGTGGGTAGCAATTTGTGGAAAATGGTATCGTAAGCCTGCCAGATTTCCTGGCGTTGGGCCATGGTGTAGAGTTGTTTCCAGCCCCAGCCCATAAATTCGTTGTATTGCGCCCAGGCTACGTCAATCTCGTTATTGCCACACCAGATGGCCATACAGGGGTGATTGCGCAGGCGTTTGACGTTGTACACAGCCTCCTCTTCCACGTTGCGCAGAAACTCGGGATCGCCCGGGTACATGCTGCACGCAAACATGAAGTCGTGCCAAACTAGTACCCCTTGCTCGTTGCACAAGTCATAAAAAATGTCGTTTTCATAAAAACCGCCACCCCAAATCCGCAGCATGTTCATGTTGGCATCCACGGTGGACTGGATTAGTTTTTGATAGCGTTCGTCACTCACCCGGGGGATGAATAGATCGTTGGGAATGTAGTTGGCACCTTTGGCAAAAACGGCCCGACCATTGAGCTCGAAGTAAAAGGAGCTGCCTTTTTGATCGGGTTCCTGAACGATTTTGATGGTGCGCAACCCGATTTTTCGTGAAAGTTCATTGATGGGTTTGCGCTGATAGGACAAGCGTGCCGTGAGTTTGTACAAATGAGGCTTGCCCAAATCATGCGTCCACCAACGGATGGGATCGTAAATCTCCAGCGGCAAATGAAACTCATTTTTGCCCTTCAAGAGCGCTACTTCCTGAGTAGCCAACAAAGTGTCGCCCTGATAAATTTGGATCAACCCCTCATGATCTACTAGCGATTCCACCTCACAACGCGCCGTAAGCTGCGCTTTTTCATCACTCAAACTATCCTGCTGAAAATACACATCCGTCAAACGCGCTTTGTTCCACCCCATCAACCGAATAGGGCGGTAGATGCCGCTACTGACCAGGCGTGGACCCCAATCCCAACCAAAGTGGTAACCGGGTTTGCGCAAAAAAACGCTCACTTTTTTATCCCCCAGCCCACCGCGTTCGGATTGATCATTGGTGGCGGGCAGGCCGTATTTGTGTTTGCTCAGGGCTTGTAATCCAACGGTAATGGGGGAATGGAAGAAGATGCGCAGTTGATTTTCCCCAACTTTGAGCAAGGGTTTGACCTCTTTTTCGTAAGCCACAAAAAAATTATCCGCCAGAAGCACCAATTGGCCATTGATGTACACATCCGCATAAGTGTCCAGCCCCAAACATTCCAGGGTGATGGCCTCGAATTTCAAAAAATCTTCCTCAATCGTGAAGCGACAGCTGTACTCCCAATCGGCTTTGTCCACCCATTGTACTTCCTCTTCCTGCATGCGGAAATAGGGATCGGGAATTTTGTCATTTTGCATCAAATCGGTATGCACCGTGCCGGGTACAGTAGCGGGCATCCAGTTGCCTTTGTTGGCTTGTCGAAAAGTCCAGTTGTCCTTGAGTTCAATCATGGCGCTGTTGGGTTGCGTTTGGCATCCCAATAGTGCACTCAGCAAGGCCATCAGGATGAGGAATGAAAAAAAGCGCATCCAAATCTAGTTGTGTGAACTGCGAATATAAGAAAAGTGGGGAAGGTGGGGAGAAATAGATGGGAAGCGTTGGATTTGTTAGGTGGAATCGGATCATTCACAATGGCGGTTAATGAGGTTTTACGCGCTTCGCGCTTCTAAAGCGGCATGATGGTAGAACGGACGAAACGGACTGAACGGATGGGAACGGACTTTGACTCGCCTTCGGCTCGTTCTCATCCGCCGCAGGCGGAATAAAAAATCCGTTCCCATCCGTTCAGTCCGTTTCGTCCGTTTTCCACCCTGTCGCTTTTAGCAAATCGAGGCGAAGCCTCAAATGCGTGAAGCGCGTAAAACGACGTGATGAATAAATCAAGCAGCTGGATCAAAAACCATATCGTACCATTTAATCTTCAATTCCTTGCACCGCTTTATCTTGAAAAATAGCTATACTTGCCCATAATATTACTACAGGAATTGATTGAATACACATGACCAAGGAAGCCATACAAAATCTTATCGCAAAAGGAGAATTAAAAAAAGCCATCGAGCACTTGCTCGGGCTGACCAAAAATAATCCTGACCACGCCGATACCCACAATGACCTGCTGCTCAATTCCAGCCGCCTGACCGAATTGGACAAGCAAAGGAACCAGGGCATCATTGATCTCGGCGACGAGCGACGGACCAGAAATCGGGTAGACTTAGCCATTTTGGATTTGGTGAACCAATTGCCCTCCGATTTTTGGGCTGCTCCGGTCGCTCACAGCCCACTTGAAGAACTCCGCACTGCACCCCTCCTGCTGGAGTTTGTGAAAAAAAACGGCGATGCCTATGAGCACGATCATGGTTTATTTACGGAGTTTTGTGAGGTGGTAAAAAAAGATTTTGGCTCCGTAAAAGAACGAGACCTGCTGCGTATTCTGAACGAAGTGTACACTGCTTATCAGGAAATCCCTCCCCTAGCTGGTTTTTTTGTGGCAAAAAACCTAGGCAAGTGGAAAACAAGCCAATGGGTCGACTTCAAAGAGGGAATTTTTGTGTGGTATGGAGAGGTGATGAGTGGGCAAGATTTGGCAAGAATAGTGGAGGAAAAAAAAGAATGGTTTGATACCGTTCATAAAGACTTTGTACTCATCAAGGGTGGTTCTTTTACCATGGGCGCACCGGAAAATGATCCGAACGCCCAATCCTGGGAAAAACCTCAACATCAAGTAGAAATTACCAATTTTTACTTGAGCAAGTTTACCATTACTATTGGTCAATTTGCCAAATTTATTGAGGCAACTGGCTACCAAACCAATGCGGATAAGGATGAAGGTAGCTATATTTGGAAAGACTCAAACTGGCAAAAACAAGCCGGAGTCAACTGGCGCTATGATGTACATGGTAAGCAACAAAACGATTTGCACCACCCAGTCATCCACGTGAGTTGGAACGATGCCATTGCTTTTTGCAATTAAAAAAAAAAAAAATTGGATTTGAAACCCAGCTACGACGCCCATGGTAATTTGTTGGATGCTCAGGGAAAAATTACTAACGACCTAGGACAGGTGTATGGTTTTCGTTTGCCAAGTGAAGCCGAATGGGAATACGCCTGCCGGGCGGGCACTTCCACTTTTTTTTACACTGGCGATCAACTCAGCCCGGAACAAGCCAATATCAACAACCATTTGGGCCGAACCCAACCCGTAGGCTCTTATGCTCCCAACCCCTGGGGGCTTTACGACATGCACGGCAATGTTTGTGAATGGTGCCAGGATGTTTTTGATTTAGATTTTTACGAAAAATGCAAAAAACAGGGACAAGTTAGAGTATGTTTAAATTTCATTTAGTCAAATCTTGCTAAAATGATACTGATAAAAGCAAGTTGCATGAAAGCTACGG
>JAIYAV010000245.1 GCA_027488855.1 Saprospiraceae bacterium | reverse complement strand
TGGTGGGCGCAAACACGGTTATCGGTCCAGCTGCAGTAAGTGCATTGACCACCCCACTACCTGCGCGGGTTACCGCAGCCACTAGGTAACTCAAGTTTGCATTGGCAGAAGCCAACCCTACAATGTTTGCCGATGGTGGAAGAATCACCGCGTTGATCACGTGAATCACCCCGTTGGAAGCACTGACGTCTGCCTGGGTCACTGTGGCACCATTGATGGATACACCAGCAGCGTTTTTGGTGATATAAGCGTCCACATTACTCAACATTTTGGTCGCTTGATTGTCTCCTGATTGTATGGCTGCTGCATTGATTTTGCTGCCAATCACGTGGTACTGCAATACGGCCTGCAGGGTAGCTACGGGCGTATTGTTGATGGCATTGACATCCGCGAAACCAGCAGCGCGGAAAGCGGCATCGGTTGGGGCAAACACGGTCAGGCTACCTTTACTTAGTGCATCAGCCAATCCGGCGCGAACTACTGCAGCCTCCAACAAGGTGAAATCAGCGCCATCCACCACAGTTTGGGTGATGGTTTTGGCATCTGCATCGTCGTCGTCATTGTCATCACAGGAAGTAGTTAGAGCCAAGGCGAATACACTCAGTAGGGTCAGCATTAAACTACGCATTGGGAACTTCAGAAATTGGAACTTCATAATTTGATTCATTTTGGTTGATAAGTTAGGAAGTGTGAAATCGAGAATAGAACTGCATTTTCAATACTATGTTTTGAATTCAACCAAAAGAAAGGATGGCATGTCTGTTATTTTACAATCCCTAGTTATTTCTCAAATCTGGGTGAACAAAGCCAGTGATGTGGATTAAGTTCAATGTGTACGCTGAAAAGCACAAAAAGTAAATTGTTGAATGGCCTGGGTTGGTGTCAAATGATCGACTTGTTGGTAAAGTATTTTTTTGAATTGATTTTCAAAAACTTGTACTAAGTCTTGTTCCGAATACTGTTTGATTTCTAAGCCACTACACTTTTTCGGCCCTTGCTCTGAGAAGGTGCCAATGACCAAAAAACCACCGGGTTTGATGGCTTGAGCAGCCGTTTGGGCATAGTGTTGAATGTCCGCCTCTGTGGTTAAAAAATGGAAAGCGGCCCGGTCATGCCAAAAATCGTACTGCTCCGTAGGTTCAAACTTGGCCGCGTCAGCAAGGATCCATTTGACGGTTATGGCCCGCTCACCCAAGCGATTTTGGGCTCTTTCCAGTGCTTTGGGGGATAGGTCTAGGACAGTTATGTTTTGATAACCCAAATCAAGCAGATGGTCTACGAATAGGCTATCCCCTCCGCCCACATCGATGATCGCGGCGTCTTTGGCGACTGAAAGTTGTTGAATAAAACCAAGGGAAATATTGGGTCTGGGCTGATACCAACTGCTCTCTTCCAACTTTTTGGTGGTGTAAACCTGATCCCAGTGCGCCTGCTTTGTGCCAATTGCTTCCATGAAGTATACGTTTTGAATTACCGTACAAAACTCCAGGGTTTTTAAATGGCATCCTTTAACAATTGATAAATAATCACTTGATGCTGGATCGAATCCGACTCAAACTCACCTGCGTAATGCCCAAATAGGAAGCGATGTATTTAAGCGGCACCCGCTGCAACAAATCGGGCATTTCGTGGAGCAAATTCAGATAGCGCTCCTCCGCGTTATAAAATTGCAGACTTTCCAGGCGATTCACGGTTTCCACATACCCTTGTTCAAAAATCTTGCGAAAGAGTCGCTCAATAGCCGGATATTGGTCGTACAAGGCAAAAAGTTGAGTCGCATTGATGGCGATGATTTCCGCTGCTTCGATGATCTGGATGCCTTTTTGCGAAGGACGTTGGGTAAACAGGCTCTCTACCCGCGCAATGATGTGGTTTTCGGCAGCAAAACACTCGGTGATGTCGATCCCGTCTTTGTAATAAAAAATACGGGCAATGCCTTTTTGGACAAAATAGATGGTTTTGCAGGTATGGCCAATGGGCTGGAGGATCTCGTTTTTTTTCAAATGTTGTAGCTTGGAAATGGCCAGCAATTGATCCTGGTATTCCTTGTTTAGCACTTGAAAATGTTGAAAATAAGTCAATAAAGCATTCATGATCAATTGTTCATGACAAATTCAATTTTGGTATGAAATACATCACCCGCAGCGTTTGGGTTTTATCCATCATCAGTCTGTTCACCGATACGGCCAGCGAAATGTTGTACCCGATTATGCCAATTTACCTCAAAAGTATCGGTTTTTCTATTGTGCTGATCGGAATCCTCGAAGGTGTTGCTGAGGCCGTAGCTGGCTTGAGCAAGGGGTATTTTGGCCAATTGTCGGATCAGATGGGCCGAAGGGTTCCTTTTGTACAAATTGGTTATGCCCTAAGCGCCTTGTCGAAACCCATGATGGCCTTTTTCATCCACCCCCTCTGGATCTTTTTTACCCGTACCATCGACCGCTTTGGCAAAGGCATTCGTACCGGGGCAAGGGATGCGTTACTTTCGGACGAGGCCACTCCTGCAACCAAGGGGAAAGTGTTTGGTTTTCACCGCTCGATGGATACTTTTGGGGCAGTCTTAGGCCCCCTTTTGGCTTTGTTGTACCTCTATTTTTACCCCGAAGACTACCTTACTTTGTTTTACATCGCTTTTATTCCGGGGGTATTTGCGGTAGCGGCTTCATTTTTTTTACAGGAAAAAAAGCCGCTTGTCAGTAAAGCTAAAACCACTACCACTTTCCTCTCCTTTTTGAGTTATTGGAAAAAAAGCCCGGTGGATTACCGCAAACTGGTGCTCGGGCTTCTGGCCTTCACCTTGTTCAATAGCTCGGATGTGTTTTTGTTGCTCAAAGCCAAGGCCAGCGGGCTCAACGATACCTGGGTCATCGGGCTGTACATTTTTTACAACCTCATTTACGCCCTGGCTGCATTCCCCTTGGGGATCCTGGCCGATAAAATCGGGCTCAAAAAAATGTTCAGCATGGGCTTATTGCTTTTCTCCATCGTGTATTTGGGCATGGCGACCACCTGTAATGCTTATGCCTTGGCAGCCTGGTTTTTGTTGTACGGCCTTTACGCCGCTGCTACCGAAGGCGTCTCCAAAGCCTGGATCAGCAACCTCTCGGCTAAAGCAGATACTGCAACTGCCATCGGCACTTATTCGGCGTTTCAAAGCATTTGTACCATGTTGGCCAGTTCATTGGCTGGGCTGATTTGGTGGCAATTTGGAGCAGCGGCTACTTTGGCATTGAGTGGGGTAATGGCCTTGGTGATTGTGGGGTATTTTACGCTGGTTGTTCCTGCGGTAGCCAAAACTTAGTACAGGTTTCCCATTTTATTATTAACATTGTTCAAAAGAATGGTCGCATGAAAAGAGCCTACATCAGTTTGTTTTTATTAGGAGCCGGAGCCTTGCTTTTTTGGTCCTTTAAGCCCCAAAAGCAAGAGCGCCCCAACATCGTCTTCATCATGTCCGACGATCATGCCTACCAGGCCATCTCGGCATACAGCGATAAATTGTTACAAACCCCCAATATCGACCGCATCGCCAAAGAAGGGATGCTGTTTACCAACGCCTGTGTCACCAACTCGATTTGTGCGCCCTCGCGTGCGGTCATCCTCACCGGTAAACACAGCCACCTGAACGGGAAAATTGACAACTACTTCCCCTTTGACACCACCAACGTCACTTTTCCCCAACTGCTGCAAGCCAATGGCTACCAAACGGCCATGTTTGGAAAACTTCATTTTGGCAACAACCCCAAGGGTTTTGACGAATTCAAAATTCTGCCCGATCAGGGGAATTACTACAACCCGGATTTCATCACCAAAAAAGAAGGGAACATCAAGTTGACCGGCTATGTCACGGATCTAATCACCAGCATGACCCTCAATTGGCTGAAAAACGATCGGAAGAAGGACAAACCCTTTTTCCTGGCCTATTTGCACAAGGCACCCCACCGCGAATGGCTCCCGGCGGAACGCCACTACAAGGAGTTCATTCAGCGCAAATTTCCGGAGCCCGCCACCCTTTTCGACAACTACGAAGGTCGGGGTCGCGCTTCCAAAGAGCAGGAAATGAACCTCCTCACCCACATGAACTGGGCGGGGGATTCCAAAATTTTCCCCGCAAACATGGACAAATTGGGCATCAAAGAGTCTCATTCTTACGACAAACGGAACTACACCAGCACGATTGGACGGATGAACGAAGCCCAACGCAAAGCATGGGATGCGGTATACGGCAAAATGAACGAAGAATTCATCCGAAATTACCCCCAAATGTCCCAGGAAGACCAAATGCGTTGGCGTTATCAGCGTTACATGCAGGATTATCTAGGCTGTATTGCGGCAGTGGATGAAGGGGTAGGGGAGGTGTTGGACTTTTTGAAAGCCAATGGCCTGGATAAAAACACCATTGTGGTGTATACCTCCGATCAGGGGTTTTACCTGGGCGAGCACGGCTGGTTCGACAAACGTTTCATTTTTGATGAGTCGTTCAAAACTCCACTCTTGGTCAAATGGCCGGGAGTGATCCAAGCGGGTTCTCGCAACTCTAAAATGGTGCAAAACCTCGATTTTGCCCAAACTTTCCTGGAGGCTGCGGGCATCAAGCCCCCCAGCGACATGCAGGGTGAAAGCCTGATTCCAATTTTTAAAGGCAAGGGTAAAAACTTCCGGGATGCAGCGTATTACCACTATTACGAGTACCCCAGCGTACACATGGTCAAGCGGCACTACGGGATTGTTACCGAACAATACAAACTGGTGCATTTTTATTACGACATCGATGAATGGGAGCTATACGACCGCACGAATGACAAAAACGAAATGAAAAACGTGTACCACGATCCTAAATATGCCGTAGTAAGGGCAGAACTGCACAAAAAACTGGCAAAACTGCGGACGAAGTACAAGGACTCGGAGGCCTTGGACAAAATGTACATCGAGAAATACAAGGAGTTGGAGGCGCAGGGGAAGATTTTTAAATGAGGCCTGGTGCACCAGGAACGGAAATGAGTGCAGGACAAAATTGGGGCAACTTAAAAACCAAGGGATGATTTTGGATTGTAGAGACGCACGGCGGTGCGTCTCTAACGCGGTGTTATTGGCCCAATTGTGGCATATCTGCACAGGTAGTGGTCTAATTTATCACGTTCCCTTCCTGTCCATCCATTCCAATTCAATTGTTTCAGGTGCTTCCGACCCATCACTGAAAATTTCTCTGACTTTCAACAACAGCATCGATTTTTTATTGAGCAGCTCAATTGAATATTCAACAACCAATGATTGATTGACCCTAAGGAATCTGTTTGGTTGGTCATGTAACCTGATCCAGGTGGTTTCACAGGCATAAATTGTAACAACAGGCTGAAAAGTAACAGGGTCGGTTACACATACTTTTTCATCTGAAATTCCAATCTGATGTCCCTTAAATTGTAACGCTCCAAATCGAAATTCCTGAACTTCGGTGCTTTTTTTTATGGTTAAACCGTCCCTGAACCCACATTCATTTTTTTCTGCGAGATTTTGCTCTTTCCCAGCGATGATCAAAGTTTTATATCCCCAGTTGCCTTCTAATATCTTGCTTGAACGAATCCGCGATTGAGCATTCACCTCGAATGAAAGTACAAATACCGAGATAACGGTTAGAACCAATTTTCCCATTTTCTTTTGCTTATGCATACAAAAACGCCTCATCCCCTTCCGCCAGCTTTCTCACATTTTCCAATACCCGCTTCATGTACACCCGCCAAAAAGTTTTGGTAAACAACCTTCGAGAGAGCAGTGGTAAATGGTTTTGACGGTGATGCTGGTGGTCATAAGCAGGATTTATCAATGGCTGTGGCCATCTTCGCTATGCTCTGCCTGAGCAACATAATCCATTCCACAAGCAGGGCATTTGCCGGCTTCTTCGCTTCCACTGCCCTCACAATGCATTGGACAAATATAAGCAGAGGTGTACTCTTTGCCTTTTTCTGCTTTCTGTTCGGTTTGAGCCTTATCGTCTTGCGGGTGCTCATGGGCAGCAGAATTGTTTCCGCCACAAGACCAGAAAAACAAGGCAAAACATAAATGCAGGATGCTCGAACGTAATAATTTTGCAGGTTTCATTTTTTAATTTTTAGTGAAAGATAGTGTAACATAAAAAAAAGGAGGCAATCGTTGTCAACGTGTTCCCTCTTTTTTCACTTCTTAATTCTAAAATCGTGATCAGTCTATTGGCCTTCATCAATTCAAGGATTTTCTCCGATCTTTTCTCCGATCTTTTCTCCGACTTTTTCTCCGACCTTTTCTCCGAACTTTACACCGAACTTTACACCGAACATTTTTTTGAATTCCACCATATTGAATGTTTTTTTAGAGGAGATTGAAGCGCTTGATAAACCTAGCGATGAACTTGGGAATTCATCGCTAGATCGCATTTAACATCTTGTAACCCGCCGCTTTATCGGCGGGACTAGGCGCTACCCACCCCTCACATCTAACATCACTTCAGAGGCTTGCATCATGACATTTTAGCAGATGCAGCCTCTGGAGTGATGTTAGATGTGAGCGTGCGTAGGTATTCAATCCCGCCGTTGAAACAGCGAGTTACAAGATGATAGATGTGTTTTTCGGGGAAATTATTAGCTATTCCGAATTAATATCCATTGCTAATTTCAGTGAAAATTTTTTGCATGGAGATGTAATTTTCGAGATAAGCTCTATTCGGTAACTGCTCTTTGTAGAAAAGAAAGAAACACCGTAACGGTTGAGAAGATTCCTAAACGCAACACAAAAACAACCACCCCACCCCAAAACAAGAAAGGCATAAAAACTTGCAGAACAAGTAATTATGCCTTTTCTATGTAGACCTATAAGGATTCGAACCTTAACAGGCTGAACCAAAATCAGATGTGCTACCGTTACACCATAGGTCTATAACCAGTCTCAGAAAGCGTTTTTTCCAAGAGTGACGCAAAAGTAATACGTCCCACCATTATACGCAAGTGCTGAGCCACTTTTTTTTCAAAATAAACGATTCCTACTGGTTTTCGGCGGCCTGGATCAATTGTAAGTTGCTGCGTTCCAGTTCGGTTAGGAATTTGTTGACGTCGGCGGATTGGCCCTGGTACCAGTCCTGTTTGCTGAAGTGGGCGTGCATGGTGCCACCCGCTTTGAAGAGGTAACCGTAGCGGGCGTAAATTTCGTTGCGCATCAGTTGTAGGTCGGCTTTGGGCATTTTGGCCAATTCGGCGGCGGTAAGCTGGCGCAGGGAAGCTTGTGGGAACTGGCCATCCACAAACAGTTCGGCCTTACCCGCCACAAAACCGACCTCGTACTGGCCTTTTGCCGTGACCCCGCTCCAAGGCTGATAGACTTTGAGGCAACGGGTGGTGTCCCCTTTGTCGATGTACAGTACAAATTCGCCATTGGTTTTGCTGGAAAAGAAACGGTTGCCCTCGATGCGCACGTTGCTGAGGGTTTCAAAACGTTTGAGCCATTTGGCACCATTGTCCGTCCATTCGCCCCAGGAGATTTGGGCGTAACATTTGCCGGCGTCTACGAGGAGGAGGAGATTGGATTCGGCTTCGGAGTCGCCAAAATGGTAAGCCATTTGGTAGGCTTTTTTGTCTTTGACGAGCCAAGGTTTCAGGTTGCGGCCATCGATGTCGTCGAAACCCATTTTTTGGCCGCTCAGGCAGATGGGGAGGAGGAGGAAAAGGAGGGCAAGTTTGGACATGCGGTTGATGATTGAATGAAACAAGATATTGTGTTCTTGCAGCTTCGCTGCCCCTTCCTAAGGTGAACCCCTAAGGTGCTCTAAGGTGTCTTAGGTGGTTCAAATACAAACGCTTGCGCGCAAGCGCGAAGCATACTTTTTTCACCACCTAAGACACCTTAGAGCACCTTAGGGGTCACACGTATACGGTGCTTGATGGTTCTACCACTGCGATACACCTC
>JAIYAV010000114.1 GCA_027488855.1 Saprospiraceae bacterium | reverse complement strand
TTGGCTGTTTTGTAATTCCTCCCAAACCCCGACAATCCAGGCTGCTTTATGCCCTCTCTACGTTCAGAGTTGGCGCTATATTTTTGTAGCCTGGATTATCGGGTGGTGTTTTAGGCGAAGGTTCCAAACCTTCGGGGAGGTTGAGCAAAGCACTGGTTCGTTGCTTTACCTCCCCGAAGGTTTGGAACCTTCGGGGAGGGATTTTAGATCGTACATATGCTCATTAATTATTTGGTAATTAATTTGCCTCTAGATTATCATTCATTGCGCAACGCCTTCATCGGATTGGCCAAAGCCGCCTTCACACTCTGCAAACCAATCAACAGCGCAGTGACCAGAGCCAAGCCCAGCAGTGATGCCCCAAAAAACCAGGGCGACATTTCGATGCGGTAAGCATAATTTTCCAGCCAGCCGCGCAGCAAATACCAGGCAAGTGGGCAGCCAACCAGCCCTGCAAGCAATAAAATGACCAGAAACTCTTGCAAAAACAGCCCAATGATGCCTGATACCGAAGCACCCAAAACCTTGCGCACCCCCACTTCTTTTTCCCGCCGTTGCAAATTGAGCGATACCAGGCCCAGCACGCCAAGCAAGGCGATCAACAAAGCTATGCCGCTTGCTGCATAAGCCGATCTTTTCATCTGCAACTCCAGGGCATAAATTTTTGCCAAAGTATCATCCATAAAGGTGTATTCGAAGGAACTGCCAGGCATTAGTTCGGCCCATTTTTTTTGCAATGCAGCCATTTGCTCCGCGATTCCTTCGGAATTTAGTTTGAAAGACAAATAGCGGTACAAAACCTGATTTTGCTGCGAAACCACCACCATGGGTTGGATGGGGGTAGCCATGGAGCCAAAATGGAAATCTCGCAGCACACCTTTGATGGTGTATGGAGTTGGATCCCCGGAGATGCGCAAAGTTTGGCCGACGGCTGAGGCCGCATCGGGGAAGCCAAGCGCCAGGGCTGAACGTTCATTCAACACAACCTTACCGAAATTTCGTACCTCAGGATTAAAATATTCACCTGCCAGGAGTGGAATTTGATAGGTGTCAAGGTAATTTTCATCTGCAGTCAATTGTTGGCAAATGGTGGCCGTGGTGGAATCCGTACCCGCGCGATAGACGGAAGGTTGACCTTGGTTGATGCCGTTCGGAATTTCGTAGGAGAGCGAAGCGCTACTCACCCCGGGCAGTTTGGCCAGTTCGTCGCGCACGGTCAACATTTTGCGGAGGCCTTCCTGGCTCCAGTCGCGGGGCACCTGGGCGCTCACGACGAATTCTTTATTGTAGCCAAGGTTTTCGCCAAAAAAATAATTGACTTGTGCTGCCACCACTAGGGTTGCGATGATGACCAAATTGGCTACCCCAAATTGAAACCCAACCAGGTATTTGCGCAAATGCAGGCTTTGATTGGCGGTTCCTGGTTTTCCTTTCAGTGACTCGACTGTGCGCATGGAAGACAGGAACAACGCCGGGTACAGGCCCGCCAAGAGACCGACAACAAGTACCAAGGCGAGGGGCAAAAAGGCAAAAATCGCCGGAAAAGTGCTTAAGTCAGGCAGGCTTTTCCCCACAATCTGTTCAAAAGGGATTTGCGCAAGTGGGTACGCTAAAAAGGCCAGCACCGTAGCGATCAGAACCAAGAGTAAAGATTCGCTTAGAAACTGAAGCGCCAATTGTTTTTTTAGACCACCCAATGCCTTGCGCACCCCGATCTCGCGAATGCGCGACCCCGAGCGCCCGATGGCCAGGTTGATGAAGTTAAAGATGGCCATAAACAGGATAAAAATACCCACTGAGGACAGGGCGAACAACATCCGCCTGACCAGGGCCTTGTTCTTTTGGAGGTGGTAATTTGTCAACGGAAGGGGAAGCACCCGCAGGTTTTCTTTTTCAAAATCTGCGCCTTCGTTTTGAATGAGTTGTTGGATGGGTTTTTCTAAGTCTGCGGCGCTCACGCCGGGCTGCAATTCGAGGTAAGTGGGATAAATGATGTTGTTCCAATCGTTCACATTCCGATCGAAGAAGTACCGTGCGGTGGTGAACGAGATGAAGAGGCTGTTTGCGTCGGTGGTACCAAGCAAATTGGTGACGGAATTTTCTGGAATTTCCCCCAATACCCCGGTGATCATGAATTCATGATTGCCACCCGTAAAATTCCGTGTGCTGAGGGTTTGGCCAAGTACATCGGTTTTGCCAAAATATTTGAGTGCCCCTTCGGCAGTGATCACCACGGAATACGGGGCCTTCAAGGCATTGGTTGGGTCACCGTGCAGGAGTTCGAAGCCAAACATGGGGATGAAGGTACTATCCCCAATCTGGATGCTTTCCCGAAATACTTTGTCGCCCTTCACCACATCCGACTTAATGCCATCCCAACGGTAATAATTGGCCACAAGATGTGGGTAAACTTCTTTCAAACGTTTGCCCAGCGGCCCTGCGGAGGTGATCTCCATGCCGATGTTGGGGTTTTTCCAGATGCTGGTCAGGAAATATTGTCGGTCGGCATGGCGCAGCTGTTGGTTTACTTGCAACTCGCCCCAGACATGGGCACCAATGAGCAAGGCAAACAAGATGCCTGCCCACAATCCGAGTACGTTGAGGACGGAATAAAACCCGTTTTTGCGGATGTTCCGATAGGCGAGTTTGAGGTGATTTTGCAGCATGGATTGTTTTTATGTACAGACTTTCGTTTAAAAATAGCAATCTCTGCGGATACTGGTCGTATTTCTGAGTATAAATGTCCCCGGGCCGAATCATTCAAAACAATTTGAGCAGCTTACCCTACTGGAAAGACATAAGTAATCCGCTCAAGCACACAATAATCCAAAGCTAAGCAGTATCTTTACTGATGCTTCATCACGGAAGCAGTTATTCATTCGTTCCACAATCAGCGTGCATAGTAGATGAGAGCTTTTTTTGTCCTTTTAACATTCATGCTCCTGTCTTTGCTTTCTACTGGTCAATCCACAGAAATTGACAGTATGAAGCAGCTGTTACCCCGTCAGGTCGGTGTAACACGGCTCAATACGTTACTTGGTCTTGCGTATCAACTTTATGGGTACAACATTGACGCTGCGCATCGATACGCCTTAGCGGCGCTCAAAGAGGCCAAAAAAAACAAAAATAAACCCGGCGAAAAACACGCCCTTACCCTCATCGGAGAATATTATTACAACCTCAGTGATACAAAAAAAGCACGCGAATTTTTACAACAAGCCGATCAAATTAGTCTGAAAGAAGGTGGAAAATTGTACACCGCGTACAACTATGTCATTGCGGCGAATATTTTTCTGGGGGAGTCCAATATTGATTCTGCTAAAGTTTATTTCCAGAAAGCGCTTAAACTACTGGAACACGAGAACAACTATGAAATAGAGTATTACAGCTATTTTTGTTACGCCAGTCTATTGTTTGACGAGAATCAATTGGATGATTCTAAAAAGATTTTAGAAGATCTTTATGCAAGCGCTGTAATCAACAATGCAACAACAAATCAAGCGGAATTGCTCACTGAACTTGGCGTGATAGAAAACAAAAGAGATGAATACAAAAAAGCCTATGCCTATCTGAAGCAGGCAGAGCCATTGTTGCCAAAAAATACGTATAGTTATGTGAAATTTAATTACCTCTACCACCTTGCCAACATTGAGTTCAATATGGGCAATTATGCTGCCGCAATTACGCAGCTCAATGCAGTCCTTTCCATCAAAGAAATAGAACAATATCAAGACATTAAGGCCGACATGAATATTTTGGCAGGGAAAATATACCTGGATAGAGGCGAACTGCACCAAGCACTCAAATACTACCTGGAGGCAGTGGCAATTTTTGAACGGCTGGGCCTGCAGAGAGATTTGGAAAGAGCTTATTGTGATGTTGCTTGGCTTTATTTCAAACAATTCAATGATCAGGAATGCATCAATTTTGCCAATAAGGCTTTGGAAATTGGAACTGCTGTTCGGGACAACTATGGGATTGCACGAGCCCATTCTATCCTAGGTTCGCTCTATACCGCACAGGGGAAATATCAAAAAGCAATCCGTGAACACGAATATGCATTGGGCCTCAGACAAAAATTGAAGTCGCGGTCGGGGATCGCCGATACCTACTATAATCTTGGCTCTGTATACGAAAAAAGTGGACAGGTAGATCGCGCCATTTTTTACGCCAATAAAAGTATGGAATTAGATAAGGAGCTAGGCAATGTTGTGAATATAGGAATGGGGTATAAAAAAATCGCCTCTTTGTCCCTTTTAAAAAAGGATTATGGTACGGCTAAAATATTTCTACACAAAGCTATGGAATTGGCAAATCAAGCAGCCTTGACCGAACTAAGGAGAGATGTAAATTTGTTGTTTGCGAAATTGTATGAAAAAACGGGAGACCTACAAACTGCGAATAAATACCTCTATTCATCTATCGAAGCAAATGACAGTTTGTACAACATTGGCAGTGCGGAGAAAATCGCCGAAATAAGAGGTTTGTTTGACCTTGAAAACATCGAATTAAAAAGCAAACAAAGAGAACAAGCATTAATCCTGAAGCAGATCGAAATAGACAGTCAGCGCGACTATTACATCATGGTTGTGATTATTTTGATATTGGTAAGCAGTTCATTAATTGTTGGTGCATTTTTATACAATGTCATTAGGAAGAGCAACATTAAATTGCGTGAAGAAATTGCCGAGCGAAAAAATGCTGAGGCCCAAATCCTGCAAAGCCAGGTATTGTACGAAGAAGCTCAGACCATTGCCAAGGTTGGCAACTGGGAATACAATTTGTTAAGCGCAGAACTGCATTGGTCCAAAGAAACGTACCGCATTTTTGAGCTAGAGGGTTGCCCAAATGCGGAATTGTACCAGGCATGGCGTAAAACCTGTCATCCTGTAGATCTAATCAAGCTGGATGAAGCGATACACAATACCGTTCATTTAGGTGAACCTTTTTATGTCGAACACCGCGTAGTTGTTAAAGATGGCAGGGTCAAATACATCGCTTGTATCGGCGAAGCAATCAAAAATAGTGATGGCCAGATCGTCGGATTAAAAGGGACGGATCAAGACATCACGGCTCAAAAACAAGCTACCATCGCTAAATCTGAGTTTTTATCGAGCATGAGCCACGAGATCAGGACGCCGATCAATGGCGTAATCGGCATTGCCAATCTACTGATGGAAGAGCCGCTTAGCCCCACTCAACGCGAATATGTAGATACCCTGAAGTTCTCGGCACAACATTTGTCCAGCATCGTTTCGGATATCCTTGATTTTTCGAAAATTGAATCCGGAAAACTTGTTTTTGAACGGATTCCTTTCAATTTGGCCAAGGTAGCCAGCCATGTATTCAGGCTTTTTGAAAACAGTGCCAAGGAAAAATCCATCAGCTTGACCTATATTCCAGATCCACGCATCAAACATCTGTTGACTGGCGATTACGTCCGCCTTAGCCAGGTATTGTCCAATCTTTTATCCAATGCCATTAAATTCACCGACAAAGGTTCTGTGAAATTTGCCTACACCCTAATGGAAGAAACGGAAAGTAGTGTATGGGTGAAATTCACCATAAAAGACACCGGGGTTGGGATTCCTGAGCAGCAGATGGAGCAAATTTTTGACAATTTTGCGCAAGCCGATGTGAGTACTTCCCGAAAATATGGCGGAACAGGCTTAGGCTTGACCATCAGCAAAAAACTGATTGAACAGCAGGGCGGAACAATTTCTGTAGAAAGTAACGTGGGCCAGGGATCAACTTTTTCGGTGGAAATAAAGTACGAAAAACAGGACATCCTTCCTTCATCTATCGTCCCGAACCTTCCAGTGAAACAACCCATGAATCTGCATGGGACGAACTTTTTAATCGCTGAAGACAATGAAGTGAATGTGCTTGTCCTAACTGCACTTCTGAAAAAATGGGCGGCGAAATACACGGTCGCGCAAGATGGTCAAGAGGCGATTGACTTCATGAAAAAAGATGATTTTGATGCGATCATTATGGACATTCAAATGCCCAATGTGGATGGCAAAGAAGCAACCCAGGTGATCAGGCAATTCACCGATGATCGAAAGCGCAACATTCCCATCATTGCTTTTACTGCTGAGGCGTCTGTTGAATTTCATCAAGAATACTTAGACTGTGGTTTTAATGATTGCGTCACTAAACCATTTAAGCCAGAGCATTTGTACAACATTTTAAAAAAATACCAACCCTTGGGAACGGGTTAATTCGCGTCAGCGTGCCGAAGTTCCAGACCAATTGAAGTCCTCGGCTTAAATCCTTTCCAGATGCCTTCAACCGCTTTTTCCTTGAGCTGGAGGTATTCCCCCAGGTCTTGTTTTTTCAAATGAATGCCCAAAAAGGCGGTGACAAAATGCTGGTTGATGTTGTTGATGCGGCGCTGATCCCATACCGAGTCCGCATAACGCAGGTACTCATCGATGGACAAGCCCTCTGCACTGGCTTCGGGCGGAGCGGGATTGGGCGCTACGTTGTGGCGTGCGTTTTGATAAGTCAGCAAGTATCGATTGGCATTTCGCGCTCCATCATAAATGGCTTTGATGCCTTTTTCGTACCTTGAAATGTCGTCTTCACTACCGGCGATAAAGAAGGTAGGGCGAGTCAAACCCGCCAGGCCAGTTGAGTCCCAGGCCCCACTGTTCATTCCCCAAGGTGCCAGAGCGACTACCGCTTTGATGCGCTCATCCTGGGTTTTGGCATAGGCTGCTGAACCCGCCAAACGGTCGGCCAAGGCTTCACAGCCACCACTCATGGCCTTGAATCGCTGGAGTGCATTGTTGCTGAATCCAGCTCCCGTGGCATTCAATGCACCATATCCACCCATGGAGTAACCAATCAGCCCGGTGTTTTTGGCATCGACCAAACCCGCCAAAAAACTGCCACTGCCTTTTTGACTCAACCTGTCCATTTCATCCAATACAAACAACTGATCCAATGGGCGGTGGTAAAGGGTACTCTGAAAAGGTCCCGCATCGCGAAAGGTTGACTCGGTATGGTCGATGGCAGCCACTACGTACCCTTTGGAGGCCAGGTTTTCAGCAAGATAGGTCATCAGATACCGTGAGCCCGTATACCCATGCGACAAAATGACCAGAGGATAGGGCTGCCCTTCGGTTTTGGGCACGGCTTTGCGCAAGCATCTTCCCTGAAAAGTAAAGGGTTTTAGTGGCCGTTTGGGGTCGTTAAAATTACCCATCACTTCCTGGTACACTTCTATTTCCTTCTTTTGGGCTGGAATCAGGGCGGGATACCACACTTCTACTGTGAGCGGGCGATCGTAAGTGGGCGTTACCCCGTCTTTGTGTTTCAGCACATTGAGCTGGTTTTTGTGCAGCAGCGTGATGGTTTGTACACCCACACTGTATTGTCCACGTTTGGCCAATTCAGGCGCATCTGGCAGTAAATCGCCGTAAATGAACCCGGAATCGTTCGATTGTGCAGAAAGGGTAAAGGTAAAAGACAAACAAAACAAAGTAGCGAGCAGTGTTTTTTGGACCAAATGTGTCATTGAAGCAAATTTTCAAGTGAGGATTGAGTAGCGAGCTAAAGATAAAAAATGTTTGAGTGGGGGCAATGGTTTGGGTTTTAAGTGCAGAAGATTTGTGTCAGCAGGGTACCTTTAGCGTTGTTAAGCGTAAACAAAACATGCGCAGAAGAATGATTTTTAAGTTATCTTCGTGTGTGCTGGTCTGATTTTTTGGGCGAGCGCATGATTGATGAACCGACAATTTTCCGTATGAAAAACAGACAAAACAAACTAATTCTACTTCTTTCCATCATTCTGGCCTTGCCTAATCTCGGCGCTGCACAAGGCAATTCACCTGCTCAGTTGAGATTTGAAGTGAGCAGAATCAAGCCTTATGTCTTTATTACAAAAGAAGCGTTGAATGAAGCCAATCGCTTAACTGATCTCAATCCGCATTATAAACCATCCTGGATAAAAGAATTTATTTCAGTGGAAATTTTGACCACTTATCAAGGAGAAATGTTGAAATCTGTCAGTAAAAATGACATCCTCAGCCAAGAACAAAAAGACAGGATGAATCGGGCTGATGCAGGCACGAACATTTCGGTTAGGGTTAAATACATACCGGAGAACACTTTAACGCAGAATGATCCTAAAGAATTAGATTTTACATTTACGGTTGATCCTGAAAATAAAGCTGAATACCCCGGCGGGCAGCAACAATTGATAAAATACTTACAGGAAAAAGCAATTGATAAAATTCCCGCTACCAGTTTCACAAATTATGATTTGTTAACCGTGAAATTCACCATTGGTGCAGATGGGGCAATAATCAATGCCCATATATTTGGTTCTGAATACCAAACATCCAAAGATGAAAAAATAGATAAGTTATTATTGGAAACGATTCAAAATATGCCATCCTGGAAGCCAGCACAATACGCTGATGGCACTAAAGTAAAACAGGAATTTGCACTAACTGTCGGAAACATGGAAAGCTGTGTTATCAACCTTTTAAATATCCAGAGAGCGGAATAATGTTCTTCACTGTTTTACAGGAAAAGAAGCTTCACGCTTGTTAAACTATTCTTGGCTACCTCGGGTTCGTGTAGAACCTGAGGTAGCCAAAATTTTTGAAAAGCCAAATCCGGGCTTCCGGTGGCATTTTATGGGCACTAGCTCGTTCCGCATCCGTGAGCAAGCCCCAATCCTTAGTTAAAGCCGCGTAGGGAGGGCCATAGACCAGCAAAGGCTGATGGCATTGCGCGGTCAATGGTTCTCACGTGGGGTTGGTGCTTTCCTTGTTTTGACGCTTGACGTTCTTTACTCCCAATTTCATTCAAACGAGCCTCCAATACTTCGGCAAAGACCTGGTCATTGGGCTGCGCAAAAATTTGATTGTGGTCACCCGGAACCTCGTGCACATTGAGCCCATTTTGTAGGTAGGGATCCCATCCGTAGTGCTCCCGTTCGGGAATGTAAAAGCTCGCCTTGCTGGCTTTGAACAGGTCAATTCGGGTTGCAATCGGTTCAAGTTTGTACGCTTCGAGTGCTTTGGTCATCGCAATAGTGGACGCATTTACGGTATAGGTGCCACGCCCCTGGCTGCTATCTGACTCTTCGGAAGGTAGTTTTACCAATTTGAATGTTGACAAGGTCGCATAAAGGCTCACCTTTAAATTGTTCTTTTTCTGAGTCAGGAATCGCCGACGCTCGCGCGGATCTTCCTTGAAAAAAGCTTGCACCGCAAAGGTCAATTTGGCAAAAGGGCTTAGCGCCGCAGCAACCTTGCGTTGGTACCAGTTTTTTGATCCTTTGGCAAAAGCGGCGGCTGAGTCGATCAAACCTGCGAAGGCTACCTCTTCCTGATTTGCTTCCAATTGCTTGGTCATTTCAAAAACGATAAAACCGCCAATGGAATAACCCAACAAATGATAAGGTCCAGTAGGCTGAATTTGTTTGATTTCCTGTAGGTAATCGGCAGCCAGGCTGGGAATGGTACAATTCTGGCACTGTCCCCCTTCGATTCTTTTGGCCTGCAAGGCGTAGATGGGACGGTCAGGATTGAGGTAACGTGCCAATGACTGAAACATCAATACATTCAGTCCGGCCCCGTGGATCAAAAAAATGGGCGCCAAGCTGCCTGTCTTTCTGATTGGCACCATCACATTCCACAAATGTTCTACTTTTCTGCTGTTCACCAATTCTGCTAATTTTTTGATGGTTGGGTAAGTGATCAGCGAGGCAAGTGGGAATTCAATGTCGAATTCCTTTTTGAGATTGGCCACGAGCTGCACCGCCAGTAGCGAGTGCCCGCCCAATTCAAAAAAATCATCTTCAACGCTGATCTGTTCGGTTTTGAACAATTTGCACCAGAGCTGATGCAGGTAGCACTCCACTGGGCCTTCTGGCAACTGGAGCACCTCCACCCGGTTTGCCCTGGTTTGCGCCACCAAATTTTCCAATTTTCGGGCATCTACTTTCCCATTTGAGGTCAGTGGAATTTCAGCGATCATCAGGATGGTTTCAGGCACCATGTATTCAGGTACCTGAGTGCTCAGTTTTTCCCGAATTGTGTTCGAATTCAATTCGCTGCCTTCCGCTAAAACAAAGGCAGCCAGGCTGGGCATCCCGTTAGGGGACTGGATGACCTGTACTACCGCGTCGGATACCCCTTCAATACATTTGAGCTGACTACTAATTTCATCCAATCCAATTCGGAACCCGCGAATTTTTACCTGTCGATCAAAGCGACCGATGTAATAGACAGTACCATCAGTTGCCGCAGCTACAGTGTCACCCGTAGAATGGCTTCTAATGGTACGTCCTTGGTGATCAATGTGATTCATAAACGAGGCATGGGCTTTGTTTGTAGGTTCTATACCCACATATCCAAAAGACACCGCATCTCCAGTGATGTATAAAAGTCCCGCCAATCCTTGCGGGAGTGTCGATCCCCACTGATCGACAATACGGATCGAATATCCAGGCAATGGTTTTCCAATCGCAATGCGGTCGGAAGGAGCTTTGGAGGTTTTGATCTCTTCAGCCAGCGCAATTACGGTACATTCCGTTGGCCCGTAGCTGTTGATCAAGCGATGCGCGGGCTTGGATTCACTCCAGGTAGCCCAATCCTCTTTGTACATGGCTTCGCCCCCGATGATCGTCAGGCGCAAGGATTCGGAAGCATTGGCCAGAGGGTAAGCATGGCTCATGAGCCATTGCCGCCAATAAGCCGTTGGCAAGTCCAATACGGTGATGCCTTCCTCCACGATTACCTTTGCCAACTGATCTGGCAACAACCAGGACTCTTCCCGCAAGTACAACGTTGCACCAACGCACAAGGCCATAAATGTCTCCTCAATAAAGGTATCGAAAGCCAGGTGGGCAAATTGAATGACCTTGTCCGCTGCGGTCATGTTGTACAAGCCCAGAGCTGCATCTACAAAAGTTGTCAGCGCCTTGCGGTTGATGCCGACCCCCTTGGGTACACCGCTGGAACCACTGGTGAACAGAATGTAAGCAGCAGCATCGGGGTAGCGCTTCAATTCTGGCATTCTGCCAACAAGTTTTGCCTGTTGAATGCGCAATACGGTCAAGTCCTCAACAACAAAGTCGCGCTCGGTGATGAGGACAATGGCCTTGGGCTGGGCTTTGGCACAGATCATCTTGATCCGGTCTGCTGGCAATTTAAAATCCAGCGGTACAAAGGTGGCCCCTACAAAAAGGCTGGCCAAAAAAGTTTTGAAATAATCATAAGTGCGCGCTACTTCAACCGCCAAAACATGGCCTTCGCCAATGCCTTGCGCATTCAACCAAGCCGCAGTGGTTTGTACATCGCGGCACAATTGTTGGTAAGAAATCTTTTGGCCTTGATCAACGATGGCCGTATTTTGTGGATGCCTTTTAGCCGCCTCAAAAATTCGGAAAAGTGGATCCAGTGAATTTTGCAGCGGGGAGTGGGTGGGTTGATTGAGTACATCAAGCCAGGCTTGCTCGCTTTCAACCGACATCAAAGGCAATTTTGTCCATACCGCCCCCTGGTTTTTCGCTGCTGATTGAACGAACCATTCCAGGGCTTGGAATACTTCCGCACTCAACCCTTTGATGGAGGCGCCATTGGGGCTCAGTTGTACGAGCAGCACGCCAGCAGGTACAAAAGAAACGTCAGCACCTGCTTCGGCGATGTATATTTGGGGCTGCTTGCCGCTCAAACTGGCCAAAGTTGGATACCGCAACACCAGATCTGATCGATAGCCAATTGCGTTTTGTACCCTTTTGATTTTTTTGGTGATGCTGCCAAGGGCATTTTCGATGCTGTCGTTGGCCTCCAACGCGGTGGTGAAAGGCACCCATTTTGAAAACAAATGTTGATCAGCAGGCATTCCTGCGGGGACGTAACCGAAGGTGGTTTTTACTTTGCCGGTAATGCGCTGTAGAAATGTGACAATAAGGGGCAAAAGTTCAGCCGACCCCTCAATGAATCCTCCATCGTTCGGGAAGTTGGCGTCCAAATGGTGATTGCTCCATTCCGCCAGTTCGGCATTTTCCAGTTCATTTTTCCAGAAATTCTCGTGTTTGGCTATTTTTTGAAAAATCCCATTAGCTACCTCAAACCATGGTGTAGCAGGCAATACCAATTGTTCGCCACGCTTCAAAATCTCCTGAACGGAAGGTTCCTCGCCCTCGGCGGTAACTATTTTTTCGATAACCAACAATCCCCCATCTAGGTCAATAGTGGTGTAGTTCCCCATCTGCCTGACCAGACCGGGCTTGGTGCTGGACGAAGCTGGCGCCGTGTAAGCTTCTTTGATGTAATAAACCTGATCATCCTTAACGAAGGAAGCCATCAAAAACGGGTTTTCCGAATGCGATTCCATCGCACAGGCATGGATCAAGTGCTGTACAGAGGTGGCGGAGTCAGCCCAATTGATCATCCCCAAATGAAAAGGGCGATCGGCTTGACCATAATAAGACCCACCTTGATCAGGTTGGGGCAATTTCTCAAAATCGTTGTTCAACCAAGCGGGCAAGGCATCCCGGAATGTCTCCATAGCCGCTTCGTAACATTTGATGTTGAGCGAGTATGCCGTATCTCTAGGTGCTATCTCTACCGTTTTTGAGGCCAGAATAACCCCTCCATCAATGGTGGTGGTCAATTGGTGCCAACTGATCCCATGGGAGGTTTCTCCATGCAAAATGGCTTGATTGCTGGCGTACAATCCAGCATACTTGGGCAATGGAGAATCGTGGTAATTGATGGCCATGCGCGTGGCCATTCGGATGAATTCAGCCTTGAGAATGTATGGATTGTTGATACTAAAGATGAATTCTACCTCCAGATTTGGAACCAAACCTGGTGCAGCAAAACAAGGAATTTGATGCTGAGCAGCCGCTTCCAAGAGTTGTTTTTCGGTTGAAACAACGGCTTTGATGACACAACCTTGCTCTTGAAGTACTTGCATGCAGTATACTGGCAATGATCCTTCTCCCAATAGGATGCAGGAGTTGAGTTGTTGCTTGTTTCCGAGAGTGCTAAATGTAGATTCCATAGAGGTATTAATTATGCTGCAAAGCTAGCCTGTAAAAAGCGGTAGCATGGCGCAGAATAGGTAAACGGTAAAATGGAGCGGGTTTCCGGTAGAATTTGGGGGAAAAGTGAATCTGACCAGGCTAAGGGGCGAGAACGAAATCGATGCTCCCTGCTCAGCCCCCTACATACATCTTCTGATATTGCTTCGGGCTTTGGCCCTTCATCGCTTTGAACTGGCTGTTGAAATTGGAGACTGTATTGAATCCACTTTCATACCCCACCTGGGCAATCGACATTTTACCAGCCAATAAAAGTTTGCAAGCGTGACCAATGCGGATTTCGCGCACAAAATCGGAAAAGGTCTTGTTGGTGCGGGTTTTAAAATAACGGCAAAAAGCGGCTTCGGTCATGTTGGCCAAAGCGGCTACTGCGGATAAGCTGATTTTTTCCTTGTAGTGTTTGAGCACGTATTCGTGGACCAACCGCATGCGTTCTGTTTCCGAAATTTTATGCGTATTTTCGTAATTGACACTGGCAATGAACTGGTAGTCAGTGCAAGTGGATAGTTTTTGTAAAATCGACAAGAGCTTCAGGACGCCCTCAAAACCACTGGTGGCCTCCAATTCGATTAAATCCTCCACGATTTCCGCTTTGAGTTTGTGGCTATGGGTCAGGTCCAGGCCCCGTTCACTGGAGGCAAGGAGCTGTTTGATGGCGTACATTTCGGGTTTTTCGAAGAAGTCTTTGCCCAGAAAATCTTCGGTGAAATACACCACAATGCCTTGCGTTTGTAGGGTCGAATCCCGCTCAAAGTAGGCGCGGTCGCTGCGCCACAGGTGGGGCATATTCGGGGCTAAAAAAACGGTGTCGCCTGCTTCAAAGTGGCGAATATCGTCGCCAATAAAACGGGTTCCAGTACCCTCAACCACCGTGAACAACTGAAAGTGGGGGTGGAAATGCCAATTGGGGTCGAAATGCGCCTCTTTCAGGTTCCGCACAATGTAGGACTGATTGAGGCTTTCGAGCGACTTCTTGAGCAGTGGTTTCATAATTGGGCACTTATCTTACTGAATATTACCAAAAAAAATACCATGTTTAGCAAAAAATATCAAAATACAGTCAAAAATAGTAAAATCACGCCTATTTTAAATTGTCGATTCAAACTAGATTTGTATAAACACAGATCGCATGCAAATTGGAATGAATCTTTTGCTCTGGGGTACCGACATCACCCCGGCGCTCTTCCCCGTGCTCGATGAAATCAAATCCCTGGGTTTTGCCGGGGTAGAAGTGCCCATTTTCAATTTGAACCCCGCCGAATGGCAGGTTTGGCGGCAAAAACTGGACGACCTGGGCTTACAACGCCTGGCGGTGGCCATCAATGGCCCCGATGCCAACCCGCTCAGTGCCGACGCCTCCATGCGCGCCCACGCCCTGGACTGCAACAAAAAAGCCCTGGACTGCGCCGCAGTGATTGGCGCAAAATTGCTGATGGGGCCGATTCACTCCGCCTTGGGGGTATTCACGGGCCAACCCGCTACCGAAGAAGAAGGGCAACGCGGCGTAGCGCACATTCGTGCCCTGGCTGAATACGCGGCGACCAAAAACATCACCTTGGGCATCGAATATTTGAACCGCTTTGAAACCTATCTTTTTACTTGCACCGACGACATGCTCCGCTTTGTAGACGAAGTAGATCATCCGCACTGCAAGATCATGTTTGACACTTTTCACGCCAACATCGAGGAGAAGGACATCCCCGCTGCCTTACAAAAATGTGGCGATCGCCTCGTGCACGTACAACTTTCCGAAAACGACCGGAGCACCGTCGGCAAAGGCCATGTTGATTTTGAAAAAATCATCGCCGCATTGAAGTCGATGGACTACCAAGGCATGTTGAGCATTGAAGCCTTCAGCATGAAATTGGCAGCGGCGAATATCTGGCGCCCCATGTTTGAATCCGAAACCCAATTGATGCGAGACAGCATCACCTACCTTAAAAAGTTACTCTAATCCTATAACACCTGCACAGCATGAAAAAAATAAACATCGCAATCGTTGGCCTAGGCTTTGGGGCTGAATTCATCCCCATTTACCAGCGCCACCCCCATGCAAACATGTATGCGATTTGCCAACGCAACGAAACCAATCTGAACAATATTGGTGATGCCTTCAACATTGAAAAACGCTACACCGATTATGATGAACTGCTCAAAGACCCCAACATTGACGCAGTCCACATCAACTCCCCCATCCCCAACCACGCGGAACAAACCCTGAAAGCCCTCAAAGCAGGCAAACACGTGGCCTGTACCGTTCCCATGGCCACCTCGGTGGAAGAGTGTATGGAGATCGTGAAACTGAGCAAAGCCACCGGCAAAAAATACATGATGATGGAAACGGTGGTCTACAGCCGCGAGTTTTTATTCGTCAAAGAATTGTACGAAAAAGGTGAACTGGGCAAAGTCCAGTTCCTCAAAGCCTCGCACCAGCAAGATATGGATGGATGGCCCGATTATTGGCCTGGCTTGCCGCCCATGCATTATGCCACCCACTGCGTGGGCCCGGTGGCCGGTTTGTTGAAATTGGAAGCGGAATACGTTTCCTGCTTTGGTTCGGGTACCATTCGGGAGGAATTATCGAAAATCCACAATTCACCTTTTGCCGTTGAGTCCGCCCACATCAAATTCAAGGACAGCGACTTGAGTGCCTATGTATACCGCTCCCTGTTCGATTTAGCCCGCCAGTACCGCGAAAGTTTTGAGGTATATGGCACCAAAAAATCCTTTGAGTGGCCGCTCATTGAGGGGGAAGATGCGGTTATTCACACCGCTAAAAAAGAGGAGCATGAAATCCCGGAACGGGTCAAAGTGCCCGATTTTGCTCATTTGTTGCCGGAAGGCATCCAACGCTTTACCACGCAAGGGGTATACGATGTGGCTGAAAACACCCACTTGAGTTTCACCCAAGGAGCAGGTCATGGTGGCTCACATCCCCATTTGGCGCATGAGTTCCTGATGGCGTTGGTTGAAGACCGCGACCCATTCCCCAATGCCTGGGAATCAGCCAACTGGACTTCGGTAGGTATCCTCGCCCATGAATCGGCGATGCAGGGCGGGAAAATTTTGGCACTGCCTGATTTTAAAAATGCGTGATTTTTTAGCGCCGCCTGCGGCGTAAGGTCGATTGGTTCTTATTTTGTATGGCTAAACAGCTATGCTTTTGAGCGCTGAAAGCGCGTAATTTCTAAGGTGCTCTAAGGTGCCTAAGGTGGTTCAATATAAAACACCTGGAGTGTTTCAAAACTATGCTAGATTTTTTTTGAACCACCTTAGGCACCTTAGAACACCTTAGAAATGCATCTAAGATGCTCAGGAGTGAAACTGCGTCAAAGAATAAAATTAAGAACCAATCACCCCTACTCTGCGGCGGGCTTGGCACCATAATTAAAAATTCTTCCTCAATCCATATCCAAATAGAGCATCAATGAAAAAGCTAGTAGTCCTATTTTTACTTTTCTGCGTGTTCAGCGCTTCCGCCCAAAAAGCCCGCCGTCTGGAAGTGCTCTTCCTTGGCGACAACGGGCACCACCGCCCGATCGAACGGGTGCCATCGATCATGGCAGCCTTGGGTGATAAAGGCGTCAATTTCACCTACACCGATCAATTGTCCGACCTCAATTTGGCCAACCTCAACAAGTACGACGCCTTGATGATCTATGCCAACTGGGACAGTATTCCTCCTACCGTTGAAAAAGACTTGTTGGCCTATGTGGCGGCAGGCAAGGGAATTTTACCGATCCATTGCGCCTCCTACTGTTTTCGCAATTCGACTGAATACGTCAAGATGGTCGGTGGGCAGTTTTGGCGGCATCGGATGGACACCATTCAAACCACCACGGTGCAACCCGAGCACTTTATCATGCAGGGGTTAAAACCTTTCAAAGCCTTTGATGAAACCTATTTGCACAGCAAGTTGCAGCCAGACAACAACGTCCTGGCCGTACGCGAAATCAAGGCAGACCAGTTCAAGGACAAACCCGATACCAAAACTGAGCCTTATACCTGGACCCGCAGCTACGGCAAAGGGCGGGTTTTTTACACCGCCTACGGTCACGATGAAAACACCTGGCAAAATGAAGGTTTTCACGCACTGATCCTGCGCGGAATCCTTTGGGCCGTCGACGATGAAGCCAGAAAAGCACACGCGGCGTTGAAACCCGAACCCTTTGTGTACCGGGAAGCCAAACTGCCCAACTATGAAAAGCGCCCCGGCATTCAATACCGCCAGGATCCCCTCTCGCCCGAAGAAAGTATGAAACACATTCAGGTGCCCGTGGAGTTCAATCTGGAGCTTTTTGCCGCTGAACCCAACGTGATGCACCCCATCGCCATTTCATGGGATGAGCGGGGCCGTTTGTATGTCCTGATCACCAAGGATTACCCCAACGAGCGCAAACCCGGCGGAGGCAGCGACTACATCCTCATCTGTGAAGACACCAACAAAGACGGCAAAGCCGATAAGTTCACCCGTTTTGCCGAAGGGCTGAGCATCCCCACGGGTATGGTGTTTAGCAATGGCGGTCTGGTGGTATCCCAGGCACCTGATATGTTGTTTTTGAAAGATACCGATGGCGACGACAAAGCCGATGTGCGCCAGGTACTCTTTACCGGTTTTGGCACCTTTGATACCCACGCTGGGCCTTCGAATTTGCATTACGGTTTTGACAACTGGCTCTGGGGCAGCGTGGGCTATTCCGGCTTCAAAGGTCTGGTAGGCAGCAGCAGCGACACCATCCGCTTTAGCCAGGGCTTTTTCCGCTTCAAACCAGATGGCAGCAAGTTGGAATTCGTGACCAGAACTTCCAACAACACTTGGGGATTGGGTTTTAATGAAACCGGCGACGTGTTTGGCTCAACGGCCAACAACGCTCACGGCTGGTACATGGCCATTCCCAACCAGTTTTACCCCTCTACGAACGGAGTCGACAATGGCAGTACCAGCACCGATACCCACAAAGACATGAAAACCATCACCCCCAAAGTACGTCAGGTGGATGTATTTGGAGGATTCACCGCCGCCGCCGGGCACAATGTGTATACCGCCAGGGCTTTTCCGAAAAAATACTGGAACAACATCGCCTTTGTTGCCGAACCCACCGGGCACGTTTTGCACCAGAATGTGTTGACTAAAAGTGGTACCAATTACAGTGATGTAGAAGGATTCAACCTCCTGGCTGGGGCCGATGAATGGTTTTCGCCCGTATTTGCTGAAGTTGGCCCTGATGGAGCAGTCTGGGTTGCCGATTGGTACAGCTTTATCATTCAGCACAATCCACGGCCTGATGGATTCGTAATGGGGTCGGGCAATGCCTATGAAACCGATTTGCGGGATTATACCCACGGGCGCATTTACCGGGTGAGTTACAAAGAAGCAGCTGCGTATCAAGCCTTAGCACTGTCCAAAGACAAGCCTCAGGAACTAGTGGCTGCCCTGAAAAATACCAATTTATTTTGGCGCAGCCATGCCCAACGGCTTTTGGTGGAAAGGAACCAAAAAGACGTGGTGCCCGGGCTATTGGCCTTGATCCGCGACAAGTCGGTGGATGAAATCGGCATCAATGCCCCAGCCATTCACGCGCTTTGGACTTTGCAGGGATTAAACGCCCTCGAAGGCGAAGCCTTGAACGTGGTTGTGGAGGCATTAAAACACCCTTGCCCCGGAGTGCGGAAAACAGCGGTACAAATTTTACCAAGAAGTAAAGAAAACATTGATGTACTGCTGAAGAACAAAACGCTGGAAGACCTGGAACCCCTGGTCGTACTCCAGACGCTTTTGGCCATCAGCGAAATGCCCATCAATGGTCCAGCAGAATCGCTTATTTTACAAGCAATTGAAAGCTCAAAAGACCTGAATGACCGTTGGTTGCCTGACGCATACGCGGGCATCCTGGCCAAAAACCCAGGCATGCTGAAAAAAGTATTCACGAAACTACAGGAAAAAGCCTCGACAAAAACCAATACCATGAACAATGCGGCGGGGCACCACGATCACGCTGCAATGATGGGCAAGACGGAGGCCAAAACTCAGCCTTCGGCCACCCCGACCCAAGCAGATTTGGTCGTAAGCAACATCATTTTTGAACCAAGCAATCCCATGCCTCGGGAGCGGGTTACCATCTCCATTGAGGTACGCAATGAAGGTGGGGTGGGTGTCCCCAAAGGTGTTGTAGTGCCGCTCAACATCCGGTTTGCGGGAAAAAAACAGCTGATCGACATGGTCAGCCTGACTCATACCGAGGGAATAAAACCTGGCGAGACCGTAACGATCACCAAAGTGAGCAATGGCCCCTGGACAGGGAACATTGTGGTTGCTGGCGAGCAAGCCGGTGAGTATACCTTCACCGTGGCGGTCGATAAGGCGAATACCATTCTGGAGGGCAATGAAACAAACAATGTTTTGGCCAAAAAAATCACCGTTGCCTTGTCACAAAGCATGGAGCAATATGTTTTGGCAAAGGCCATTCGGAGCAATGCTTCGCTGGCTTCAGTTTCGGCGCTGGTGGATCATTTGAAAAATGCCCAAAAACTCGATGCGGAAGGCTTCAATGCCATCTTAAAAGGAATCAGTGAAGGTTGGGACTACCGGAAAAAAAATGTAAGCGTTGTCGCAGCCGATAAAACCTATTTGAATACCCTATTGGCAGCAAGTACAGGTGTAAACAAAGACCGCTTAACCCGCTTGATGCAGGCTTGGGATATCCTGAAAAAACAGGAAGCAAATGATCCCTCGGTGCAAACGGTGAGGATTAAAGCGGTTCGGGAAATGTTGCAATTTGACCAAAAAACATTCACCGTTAAGGCGGGAAAAACAGTGGAAATTGTTTTTGAAAATCCCGATGCCATGCAGCACAACCTGGTGATTGGCAAACCCAAATCGCTGGAAAAAATTGGCAAAGCGGCGGATAAAATGATTACCGACCCGGACGGAGCTACTAAAAATTATGTTCCAGATGTATCGGATGTATTGTTTTCGACGGCCTTGGTCAATCCAGACCAAACGGTTCGTTTGCGTTTTACAGCGCCAGCAAAAGCTGGGGAGTATCCTTACGTGTGTACGTTTCCCGGGCATTGGCGGATCATGAATGGGGTGATGAAGGTGGAGTGATGGGGAAGGGGATCGTGCTTGACTCTTGGGGCCACAGAAGGTTCGTTTGGTTCTCGTTTGAGCATGACCGATAAGCCCCGCTAGGGGCGAAATATGGGTAGAAAACGGTGATTCTCGGAGTTTCCCGAGTCCCGTAGGGACGTGATGTGGGTATATGGAGAGGTATAATACCCACATCACGTCCCTACGGGACTCGGGAAAACATCGGGCCTTTGTTTTCTACCCATATCACGCCCCTAGCGGGCTACGGTATACACACAAGTAGTATAATAAGAAGTCATTATCTAACCTGAGGCTTTCATCATTTGGAAAGCCTTGAGGAAGATATAAAAT
>JAIYAV010000090.1 GCA_027488855.1 Saprospiraceae bacterium | reverse complement strand
GTGATGATCCATTCTCGTTTTTTAGTCACTACAAAAATGGGGATTCACATTATCTTTTTTCTATTCTCTTTTTAGGGGCACAAAACGCTGTTGCGCCCGTTGTAATATTAATTAATTTTGCGTTTTTCTTTTTTGTTTTTCAATCAAAAAGTAGTTTATCTGAAGACCCTAAATCCAATAATTCCAACATTGGTGATTACAATGAGGGTAATGAAATTCCCACCAATAAATACAGATATTTTAATTGGAACAATATTGACTTACTGGGGCAAGATAATATTAAAATATCTGTATATGTTGATGAAGATAATTATGATGGATATAATTTTAATGGGGAGGGCTCCTTTTATCTCCCTAAGAGGCTGAAGGGTAAAAGGTGTATCGTAATATTTAAAAATGAGAGCCAAGAACAACAAATATCGACTACAGTTGGAACAGCCTTACGCCTCCCTAAAAATTTAGTTGCTTTAAATCCCGATAACTATCTCCCCAAAGACAAAGATGACCTTGGCAAATTAGCACATACAATACCAGATACGATGGAGTTGGAAAAATGGGTAACGGTAAGTATTAGAATTACTAAGGATGTACAGATGACAACTACGATTGATGCAAAAAGTAAGGCATCCATTGCATATGATATGTCATCTTCTCAAATTGAGAATTTAGAAGTAAAGAATATGACAGTTGGAACGGAAATGTTAGCAGAATTAGAAGGATTAGATAATTTTGACGTGAAAAAAATTACACCTGCACTACAAAACATTGAATTAAATAAGAATAAATATACAGAATGGATTTGGGAAGTAAAACCGTTGAAGGAAGGCGAGTTGCCCTTAATTATTTCTATTTCAATAACAAAAAATATTAATGGGCAAGAGCTAAAGAAATCAATTGAAGTATACAGAGAGAATATAACAATATTTGCAGTAAAAAACAATCGTATTTGGTATGGAATAATTGGGACTATGTTTTTGCTGCTTAGTGGGTATTACTATTGGTTTAGGAAAAGAAAAATAAGAAAATCAAATATACAAACACTGTCAGCGTGGCTGCAAACATCTAAGGATACTCCAAAATCAATTTTTATTGGCTATGCAGAAGAGGATCAAATATGGGCGGATAAGTTTTATAGCCATCTTTTTAGTATCTCTAAAAATGGCTATATCACAATTTGGTATGAAAAATTGATGCTTGCAGGTAGTGATCGAATGGAGGTTATAAGGCAATATCTTTCGGCATCAGATATTTTACTTCTTATAGTAAGCTCTGACTTTTTGGCATCAGATAATTGTACTGAGTTAATAGAGCTATCCATTAGACGGCACGAAATTGGCGGGACTGTGGTACCCATAGTGGTAAGAAAATGCCATTGGGAGCTTACAAAACTAGGGCAATTTACTGTATTGCCACAAAATCAAAAGGCTATTTCTAGTGAATGGAATAGTTCTGATGAAGCGATTTACCAAGTCGTAGAAGAACTTCAAATGCTAATTCAATATAATGCTGCTAAAAATGCATGAAACCGCTATGCCTCCTAAGCGGCGGCACGACGTTCATGCCAACGTTCAATAAAACTTACAATACAACATTTTACTGTCTGAAATACTTACCTCCTGAAAACCGTAACTCCTCAATCAGCAAATCAGTAAGTAAAGGCTATTGCTAACCTTAGCACCACTTCAAGCCATTTCCCCAATTTTCCGCAGTCGCTAAGCTCCTTTGTGCAAACCGGGTGATCCCCCTTGGCTATTCCGCTATAGCCAGGTCTTTTCCATTCATCTTTTCCTAGGGCTTCGCCCACGCGCCTGTCAAGAGGTATCCCCAATCTTCCTCCACTTCGTTTCACTCCATTCCGTGCAGACCGGGTGATTCCCCACCCCTATGACATTTGCTACCCCATGTTCGCCACATGGCAAGGGTTCATAAGCGATTTGCTTATTAAACCCAAAACCCAAGAGGTATTTATGACTACAACCACAGACTTAACCAAATTCGGATACCGTGAAAGAAAAATGGCCGAAGAACTACTCAAGACCTGGAGAGAACAAGGCCTACCAGAAGATTTTTACGAAGAGGAAGTCACCATCATGTTCAACACCCATTCCGGTTATGTCTTTCTGACCAACTCAGAATTTCAAGTGGCCATGCTCAATGGTGATAAACTGGAAAGCTTTTACACCGACTTTGAGACCGGAGAAGAAGGCTTCAAAGACGAGCTTTCAGCCGAAGCCAAACAAAATCTTAATCTAACCTAAAGGAGGTAAATCCCAATTCAAGCAATCATCTAGAAATCCACAACAACCCCGAAAAAGGAAAGTGTAAGCCTACATAAGCGAGAAAACACTTTTCCTCTCCCGGAAAACGAACTAAAACACAACAATCAATTATAAGGAGTATTTATGGCTATCAACAACAAAATCGAACTAAACGGATACTTAGGTCAAGACGCAAAATCAATCGAGTGCATGACAAAATTGGGGCAGATATAGGACTAAGCAGCCCTTGCATTTGCTAATTTTTGCTCAGCATTAATCCTAAATTCCATGAAAGCCTCCATATCGCCATTGATTTTTAC
>JAIYAV010000119.1 GCA_027488855.1 Saprospiraceae bacterium | reverse complement strand
TAAATTGCCTCGGGAGTTTTCGGGTTTTGAATTTTTTGTTTCGCAACCTAAAAGTAGTAGAAACTTGTAAACTCCCGACTTTTATCCGCTCGCCCCGATTTTGTCATGCACTCAAATCATCAATTGCACGTTTTTAACACATCAATTCTTTGAGCTTCGCCAGTTGATCGGCTACTGCGGCGGGTTTGTCTTTGTGCCAACGCACAATTCGGGGAAAACGCAGCACAATGCCCGATTTGTGACGCTTGGAAAATTGAATCCCATCAAAGGCCAGCTCAAATACCAACTCCGGCTTCACGCTGCGCACAGGCCCAAAACGCTCCAGGGTATTTTGACGAATCCAGGTGTTGATTTCGTGGTATTCCGCATCACTCAGGCCCGCATAAGCTTTGGTGAAAGGGACCAATTGCTCGCCGTCCCAAACGGCAAAAGTGAAATCTGTGTAGAAATTGGCGGTCTCAGCATTTCCACTTTGGGCATATATAAACACCGCAGTTACGGTGTGGGGGTCTACTTTCCATTTCCACCAATTGCCCCGCTGGCGGCCTGTGCCGTAAGAAGAATTTTTGCGCTTGAGCATCAGTCCAGTGCTGTTCAATTCACGCGAACGGGCACGTTCTGCATCCAGGGCTGACCAGGATTCAAAAGGTATAGTGGCCGATAATTGTAAAACTCCGGCACAAGGAAATTCCTGCACCAGCGCTTCAAGCTGCGCACGCCGCTCATGCAAAGGGAGTTCGCGCCAATCCTCCCCTTGCCACTCCAATAAATCATGGGCACGAAACACCACTGGCGCTTGTTGGAGCACACTTTTGCTCAGTTTTTTGCGGCTGATGCGTGCCTTTATTACTTGAAGAGGCAAAACTTGCCCATCCTTAAAAGCTAAAATTTCCCCGTCGAGAACAGTCCCATTGGGCAAGCCCGTTTTAAAAATCTGGAACTCGGGAAATTTATCGCTCAACAGTTCTTCCCTGCGCGACCATACAAACACTTCGCCGCCCCGCACGACGATTTGCCCGCGAATGCCTTCCCAGAGGGGTTCTGCCTGCCATTCAGTGGCGTCGCCCAGGCTTTCAGGTGCTTCATTCAAGGTGTAGGCCAAAAAGAAAGGATAAGGCTTGGAAGGGTCGGCTACGGCTTGGCCCGCCAGTACCAATGCGTCAAAAGTGGTGGTGTCAGGCGTCCAATTGCTCATCAGACGATGCGCCAGCATGGCTTCTTCCTGGCCGGTGATTTTGGCCAAGGCCATGACCATTAATTTTCGCGAAACCTGGACACGGAAACAACCGGAAACAAGTAGGTTGAAGATATAACATTCATTTGTTGGCAAACAGGCCCATGCTTCCTGGATTTGCGTCCATCGTTGAGCTCCTTCTAGATTGGCCAGTTGCAGAATATAGCCCATCCAATAACTAAGGCTTTCCTGGAGTACTGCCGTAGGCTTGGGCAAGACCAGCGTTGTGGTTTCATTTAAGTTATGAACCATCTGGTACGATGCCTCAAACAACCAGTCAGGTATCTGCGCGTATTCCCTAGCCCAATGGCTCAGGCGAGGGGCGGTGACGCTGCGTTTGGGGCGCTGCTCAGCAAGTAAGAGGGCGATGGCCCATAGCTTATCCTTGGCATCAGCTACCTGGAAATAATTGATCAGTGCCTTTACCTTATCATCGGTTTGGGTACTTTGCTCCAATTCCTGTAAAAGCTGTACGAAGTTTTGCATGCTTAATTAAACGCAAGAACTGCGAATAAGTCTTAGGCCAACTCCGCCAACTCCATCCAACGCAGCTCCTTTTCCTCAATTTGCCCGGTCAATTGATTGATTTCCTGCGAATACTTTTTGATGTCATCCGGCGTCAAATCTGTACGATTGAACTGATCCGCCACCTGCGCCTTTTTTTCCTCCAGTTTTTGGATTTCTTTTTCGAGGCGGTTCATTTCTTTGCGTTGGTCAAAAGTCAGGCCGGGTTTGGCTTCCTTTTGTTCGTCCTTGGCCTTTTGTTGTTCGGCTTTGTCCTGGCGGCGTTGCTCGCGCTCGCGCTCGCGCTGGATTTCGCGGTATTCGCTGTAGTCGCCGTTGAAGTCGCGGATTTGGCCATTCCCTTCAAACACGAAGAGGTGCTCCACCACTTTGTCCATAAAGTAGCGGTCGTGGGTGACGATGATCACGCAGCCCGGGAATTCAAGAAGAAAGTCTTCCAGAATATTGAGGGTGAGGATGTCCAGGTCGTTGGTGGGCTCATCCAGGATCAGGAAGTTGGGGTTGCGCATCAGGATCATCAGCAAAAACAGGCGACGGCGCTCACCTCCACTCAATTGGGATACAAACACCAACTGTTGTTTGCGGCTAAACAAGAAGCGTTCCAGCAGTTGGGCGGCGCTGAGTTTGAGTCCTTTTTCCAGGGGGATGTATTCGGCAATGTCTTGCACCGCGTCGATGACCCGTTTGTCTTCTTTGAGCTGGATGCCATCTTGGGTGTAATAGCCAAAGAGGGTATTGTCACCTTGCACAACCTTGCCGGTGTCGGGGCGAATTTCGCCAGTGAGGATTTTGAGGAAGGTGGTTTTGCCCACGCCGTTGGGGCCTACAATACCGACCCGCTCAAAAGGGCGAAACTTGTAGTTCATGCCCTCCACGATCTTTTGATCCTTGAAATTTTTGCCGACATTGTGCAGTTCCAGCACCTTTTTGCCCATGCGCTGCCCCTTGATGTCGATTTTCATTTCTTTTTCAACGGTGACGCTGGATACTTTTTCGTTGAGGTCGGTATAAGAATCTACCCGCGACTTGGCCTTGGTGCTGCGGGCTTTGGGTTGGCGGCGCACCCAGTCCAGTTCTTTTTTGAGCAGTTTGCGGTCTTTTTCCAGCTCGATGTTTTCGTTTTCGGCGCGGGCGGCTTTTTTCTCCAAAAAATCGGAATAATTGCCGCTGTATTTGTACACCTGACCTTGATCCAATTCCACGATCTGGTTGCAAACCCGCTCCAGAAAGTAGCGGTCGTGGGTCACCATCAGGATGGTAAAGTTGGGCTGAGCCAGGTATTCTTCCAACCACTCAATCATGTCGAGGTCTAGGTGGTTGGTAGGCTCATCGAGGATCAAAAAATCGGGATCGGCCAGGATCATGCGCACCAGGGCGAGGCGTTTTTTTTGTCCGCCCGAAAGCGTACGCACTGGCTGGGCATGATTGT
This sequence comes from Saprospiraceae bacterium, assembly GCA_027488855.1. GTDB lineage: Bacteria > Bacteroidota > Bacteroidia > Chitinophagales > Saprospiraceae > Haliscomenobacter. The sequence continues at coordinate 17,420 of JAIYAV010000119.1, read as the reverse complement.
TGATTCGAAAGCGGGTGAGCAGTTCTTTTAGTTTGGCGTCGAGGTCCCAGGCTTTGAGGTCGTCCATTTGGGTCATGGCCGCCTGCAGGATGGTTTCGTTGTCGCTTTGCAGCAAGGCCTCTTCGTAGGCTTTGATTGCTTTGAACGCTGGATTGTCGGCATCCAAAGCCGCTTCAATAATGATGTGGTTGGGGTTGAACTCGGGGTCTTGAAACAAAAAGCCTACCCGGGCATCGCGGTGCATGATCATGCGGGCTTGCTCGCCTTCAGACTTTTCCAGCCCCGCTACTACTTTGAGCAAAGTGGATTTGCCGGAGCCGTTTTTGGCCACGAGCCCCACTTTTTGGTTTTTGTTGACTTGCAGGTTGATGTTTTGGAAGAGTACTTTTTCCCCGTAGGTCTTGGTCACGTTTTCCAGCGTCAGGTAATTCACGGCGGTGTAGATTTTAGGGGGCAAAGATAGGAAAAAAATGGGGGGAGTTAGACCTTGTATTTTAAGCCGCCTTTACAACAGCCTGCCCCAACAGATCTGCTGCCATTTCGGGTAGCCGCAAAAAACAACGGGTTAATTCCGCTTTCAGCAATTGTAATTCTACCGCTGGAAGAACGCCAGCATCTTTCCAGAATCGCTCATTGAGCATTTGGCGTTCTTCAGTCGTTTCTGCCATCAAATAAAGTGTAAAAAAAGTGCGAAAGGTTTTGTTGTCCGTCAAGCGGCCAACGATGTCTTGAACTTGGGCATACTTTTTCATTCTTCTTCGGTTTTGTCACCTTGCTTTGTGAACTTCCTCGTAGTTGAAGATAAAAAAATGCCAACTGCAATGGCTAAAAAAACGTGAGTTTTGAATTAGAACTGCCAGGAGGGCAGTTATCTTGGTAGAAATACATGGAATGTTTATGGTTCGAGGCTGCCCGGGGGGCAGCTATCTTTGACAGAATCTTATAGATAGCTGCCCCCCGGGCAGCCGCAACAATATCCCGATTAACTTACATCTACCAAGATAGCTGCCCTCCAGGCAGCAAAACACCTCGTTTGGGATTAATGGAATTGATTTTCAATTCCATTAATCCCAAACTCACGTTAAAAAATGAATCAGTGGATAAGGGGATTTGCGCTTGAATGGTTGTGACGAAACTTGTATTTTTGAAGATACAAGTAATCAAATCATGACGACACAAGCATTGATTGAGCAATTTATCGAAATAAATCCCAAGGTGATGATGGGCAAGCCCGTGATCAAAAATACCCGGATTACCGTGGAATTGATTTTGGAGAAATTGGCTATTGGGGAGTCGTTTGAAGGGATTTTGGAAGAGCACCCGAGGTTGGAGAAGGAGGGGATTTATGCGGCTTTGGCGTTTGCGGCGGGCAAGCTATAGTGAGTTTATTACTCGTCTACATTGATGAAATATTGGCGTTTTTGTTCGGGGGTGAGAGCGTGGAAGCATTCGCTGATTTTTTGGAATACGGATAAAAAGTCCGGGAAAAATGAGGATTGAATAAATTCAGAATAGTATCGTTCCTGCTTTTTTTCGGAATCCCACAAATTCCACAAAACACGCAAATCCCGCAAATCCACCAAATCCTTCAAATTTAGAAAATCGTGCAAATTCTGAAGATCTAGCAAAGCCAGCAAATCTAGCAAACCCTGTAATTCCCGCAAACCCTGTAATTCCCACAAATCTGGCAAATCTACCAAAGTCAGCAAAGTTATCCCTTTACTCAATTGGTTAAAGTCAGATCTTGGTTCGCTCTGAACTAGCAAGTTTATCCAAGTTTGATTATCTTTTTGTCGAATCCCTAATAAACAATAGTTGCGAAAGCGATAAAATGATCCACTGTCTGCATCTAACACCTGAAGCAGGCTTGTTTCGCGCAGCATGGGCAGAATTTCGCCCCCTTTTCCCTGCACAACATACAGTTGAGCCAATTTAACGGCTCGAAAATTATCTATTAAGTTGTGATGTAACTTTTGGATAAAGGCCAGATGCTCTGCATTCAATGCTAAAGGAAGTTTCCCTAAACACACTTGTGCGATTTGTAATTCTTTATGATCAGATGAGTTCATCAGAATTTCTAAACATTTTTGGCCAAGCTCCGCCTCTAAATCAGCATCTTTTTCTTGAGCAATCAAGTAATATTGTACAAAATGATGGAGTTGTTTGGCATAAACTGTATCTGGCTTTAAACATTCCAAATAAGTCCTAAAAAACCGATCGGGATTGTGCTTTTTTGCATTTACAAAAAACTCCAAAGTGCGCCCCCAAAACACTCGACGAGCAATTACTGAGAATAAATCAAAGTTATTGGTTTTCCACAACTCCGAGTCACTTGCCAAAGTATAGGCGGTCAGGTAGTCTTGAATACTTTTGTGCTGAAACTCAAATTCGGTCTGTTCGGGATCATCCGCTACGACTCCACCTGAAAAAATTCCGCCCCGGTCGCGCAATACATCCAGTAATTCTACCGATAACTCCACAATTTTATCGGGCTGGGGCAAACTGCCTTTAAAGCGACTCACTGCGTTTACTACCTCAGGGATCAAGTCCTTAAAAGTCATTTTGGTCACTTCCCTTCTGGAAAATGCCAAAGCAATGCGGCCCATCAACTGGTACAACTTCTGTAAATTGCGACTGCCCAACAGTTCAGGGTAAAAATTCATCTGTCGTACATCGTCCCAACGATATAGTAAGGTGTCGATAAATTTTTCATAAAGGCTATCAATGTCACTCAGCTCAAAACTTTCATCGATGCTGTGAATCAGAATGGCCTGTGAGAGTAGCAATGGATTGTTGATCAACTCAGTGAGATGTGGGTTGTCCAAATTTTCCAAAAACTGGCCTTTATTTTCCGGCAACAACTCAATTTTGCGTTGATAGGTGTCTTTGCGGCTTCCATGAATTTCCGCACGTGCACAATAATGAAGCATTTTTTCATAGGCCTGATACCAGTATTCGGTGAAAAGCCGAATCTCCCCTTTTGAAAAACTTTTCAACTCAAACACCTGAAAAGATCGCGCCAATAATGACAAATCCGCTGGGCGGGAAGTCAGAATGAAGCTGGTTTTGGGATGGGCTGCGCCAAAAACCTTCACCTGGGTATCGATCCAGTTCATGATTTTGCGGCGGGAAATGATCAGGCCATTGCCGCAGTCTTTGTATTCGGGCATTTCATCTACCCCATCGAGCAAGATCAAACAAGGGACTTGTTGCAACACTTTGGCATAAAATTGCTCTGTAGCAAATTGTAGCCCATGTTTGGCTTGTAAAAAATGCGCCAGGTTGAAATTGTCTTCCCAATTGGGGTTGTTGTGTTGGCGCAGGATTTGTTCCAGGTCGCGCAAACGGATAAAAATGGGAAAATAATGGTTGTTGATTTTGACCTGTTTTTCTTTTAGCTCTGCCTCCTTGTTTTCTACCAAAACCCGCACATTCCGATCGGTTTTTTCAGCAAAAAAACGCGCCAGGTATTTCATAAAGGTCGACTTGCCACTGCCGCCATTGCCAATCAGCATGATTTGACGGTCTTCGTGCCCACTGAGCATTTTGCCCAATAATTCGGCAATATTTAGATTATCAGGCAGTTCCGGTTCCTTCCGATTTTTTGCCGTTTTGGGGTCGAAATGCTGCAAAAAATCTTCCCGATCGGGCAAAGATTCACGTGTTTGCCGCAGTCGAATCGGGATATAAATGTCTTCCAAGCGCAGGTACTCCTTGTCATCCCGAATATCCGGCCGATTGGCAAAAAAGAATACATCCAGGCTGGTATCCCGCTTTTGTTTCTCCAGGAAGAGCCGCACGTCATTTTCAAAATTCTTGCGCGCCTCCAGGCCGCTGAGCCAGTGGCCAGAAGTAGATTCCAATAATGGGCCGAGGAAGAAGCTGAGATCAAGCATGATTGGGCTGGTGGTTTTGGCGTTTAAAGTTTGGTGAATATAATGATAGAAGGTCAAACAGGCGAATTGATTACTAAAAAATTAAGCAATCTTAGGCTCAACGACCAGCGGCAGCGCCGCCAAACGTCTGTAGGATGAAGAGCCAGATGCTGAAATAAAGGTGCAGCGCACCGTAACCCCTGCTGCATTGTTGCGGTGCTCTGCACCTTTACGCTGTTATCATGCATTGAATCTACAGACGTTTTGGCGGCGCTGCCGCTGGTCGTTGCCTAAGATTTAATTGATTTTCAACTCAACTTAAGTTTGTCCAACAACTACTCGACAAAGTCACCTTTAATGAACTCTGCTACTTCGTCTTCAAACACCCCGACGAGAACAAATAAAGTAAAAACCCCATTTAAACTATTTCTCCCTTCATTCCATTATATTTACTCCAACCCAAATCCATGATGCCAACAGCTACCCATATTTCCCAACGCACCCGCTATACCCAAATACGCCAGCAATCCGAACAATTGTGCGCACCCCTCGCCACCGAAGATTACGTGGTGCAACCCAGCCCCGACGTGAGTCCACCCAAGTGGCATTTGGGGCATACGACCTGGTTTTTTGAAAATTTTCTGCTCGTGCCTTATCTGAAGGATTACACCGTTTTTAATTCAAAATATCCCTATTTTTTCAACAGTTATTACGAAAGCCAGGGGCCACGCGTACACCGCAGTCATCGGGGGAACATGACCAGACCTTCCGTAGAAGACATTTACCAGTTTCGAAAGCACGTAGATCGGCATCTGCTGGAGTTGATTGATCAAATTGAAAATAGCAGCGACGCATGGGCGGACGAAGCCCGTTTCACACTAGAAGTAGGCTTGCAACACGAACAACAGCACCAAGAACTCCTCGTGACCGACATCAAATACATCCTGGGCAACAACCCCCTTTTCCCTGCGTATGATCCCCACGAACCCCCAAGAGCTGAAGTCATTCGCCTGGCCAAATGGATTGAAATGGACGCGGGTTTGTATACAATTGGCCACAGTGGGGACGATTTTTGTTGGGACAACGAGCTCAGCGCCCATCAGGTTTACCTCCAGGAATATGCCGTCCAGGATCGCCTGGTGACCAATGGCGAATACCTGGAATTTATGCTGGCTGGCGGCTATGACAACCATGAGCATTGGCTGGCAGAAGGCTGGGATTGGGTAAAAGGATTGGAAAGTAAATCGCCATTGTATTGGTACGCGGTAGAAGGAAAAGCGTGGCATCATTATACTTTGCAGGGGTTTCGACCCGTCGATTTGAACTTGCCCGTCACCCATATCAGTTATTTTGAAGCCGATGCCTTTGCACGCTGGAAGGGCTTGCGCCTGCCTACTGAGCAAGAGTGGGAGGTGGCTTGTAGGTTGATGGAGCCGCAGATCAAAGGCAATTTTCTGGAAAAACAATCCTGGCACCCACAAGGCGTTGGTGAAACCGAAGCCACCCAATTTTTAGGTGACGTATGGGAGTGGACGGCTAGCGCCTATCTGCCTTACCCCAATTACCCTCGGTTCAAGGGCGCCTTGGGGGAATACAACGGCAAATTTATGATCAACCAGATGGTGCTGCGCGGTGGTTCGGTGGCTACTCCCCAGTCGCACATGCGCATCACTTACCGCAATTTTTTCCAAACCGACAAACGTTGGCAATTCACCGGAATCCGTCTAGCACGCTAAAGCTACACTATGTCTTTTATACTCGAAAACACTACAAAATTGTCTGTTTTTGCTCAGGATACGCTTAAGGGCTTGAGCAGTCAACCCAAATATTTGCTTTCCAAATACTTCTACGACGCGGCTGGCGATCGGCTTTTTCAAGACATCATGGAACTGCCGGAGTATTACCTGACCCGCTGTGAAGATGAAATCCTGCGCAAGTATGCTGGGGAGTTAGCAAATTATTTGGGCGAGGCGCCTTTTGACCTCATCGAATTGGGGGCGGGGGATGGGCTCAAAACCCGCATCTTGTTGGAGCAATTTCATGCTCAAAATTTGCCTTTTCGCTACTTACCAGTGGATATTTCTGCCAATATTTTGGCGCATTTGCAGGAAACGCTGAGTGCTTTGTGGCCAGATTTGACCGTCGTCCCGCTGGAAGGTGATTATTTTACCGCTTTGCACCAAATGCCCGCCACCTCAACTCCACGCCGCAAATTGGTGTTGTTTTTAGGCTCGACTATTGGCAATATGACCTTAGCCGATTCCCGGGCTTTTTTGCAACGACTCCGCGCCGAGTTGTCTCCCGGCGATTTACTGCTGGTTGGTTTTGACCTCAAAAAAGACCCGGACATCATCCTGGCCGCCTACAACGACGCTGCCGGAGTGACCCGTGCTTTTAACCACAATCACTTGTTGCGCATCAATCGGGAACTGGGTGCAGATTTTGACCCGCAAACTTTTTTGCACTGGCCCTTGTATCAACCTACTACCGGGCATACCAAAAGTTACCTCTTGAGCACGATTGCGCAAAGTGTGTACATCAAAGCGCTGGATGTGAACATAGATTTTGCCGCCTGGGAAGCGATCGATATGGAGTTGTCCAAAAAATTTGATTTTGCAGAAATAGAATCCCTGGCTGCTGATGCACAATTGAAAGTGTTGACCTATTTTCAGGATCAAAAGCAGTATTTTAGCGACGTGTTATTTGTACTTGAATGATCAATATTTGTACTTCAATAATTTATACTTGAACAAACAATCCAAACATGGCAAAAGAACCTTGTCAACATATGCCCTCACTCGACGCGATCAAAACGGCCAATGCCCATGAATGCGCCGAGTGTGTCAAAATGGGTGGGCATTGGCTACACCTGCGCACCTGCCAAACCTGTGGCGAAACCCACTGCTGTGATTCTTCGCCCAACAAACACGCAACCAAACATTTCCATGCCAGCGGACATCCCGTGGTGAGCTCTGCCGAGCCGGGAGAAAGCTGGTTGTGGTGTTACGATGAGAATGTTTTTTACCCGTATTGAATGATAGGCTTGATAGTGGGGCAAAAATAATTGCTCATTTTTCCTGAGCCAAAGGATTAGACAAGGCACTTGAAATGAACCGTTTACTTATCTAATCCTTTGGCAAAATGAGCACTTATTTTTTTATCGCCCTTAGTATACCCTTTTCCCTAAATCAACTGAATTATTCGCTGTGAAAATCATCGATAAACACCCCGATTTGTTGGCCACCCTGGCGCAATTCGAATTATTGGAAGGTGTTGCTCCTGAAGCCATCCAATGGTTGATCGACCATGCCGAGTATCGCCTGTACCACGATGCAGAAGCATTCCTAAAGCCGGAGGAACCAGCGGAACACATGTTCCTCACCGTAAAGGGAACCTACCTGCTGCGGGCCAAACAAGGCAACGAATTTCGCGACATCAACGAGGGGGCTCCTGGTAGCGTTACCGGTTTGTTGCCCTTCTCTCGCATGAAAAAATATACGGGTTACGGCATTGCGGTCAATGATTTGGAAATCTTGGCATTGCACCGTGATTGTTTCGTGGAAATGGCCAACGTGAGTTATGAATTGACCCAAAATCTGGTGGCGGCCATGTCTTCCCGCATCAAAACCTTCACCGAGCAGCGCTTGCAGGAGGAAAAATTGATGTCGCTGGGCAAATTGTCGGCAGGTTTGGCGCACGAACTGAACAATCCCGCTGCTGCCCTGGTACGTAGTGCCGATGAATTGTACCAACGCCTACACATGTCACCGGAACGCTTCAAGTCGATCATCACCATGCGAGTGACTCCGGAGGAAACCGATGCACTGAACGAAATCCTCTTTGCCAAAGCCCGCCAGGGGCCCATCAAAGAACTAAGCTTGTTGGAGCGGGAAGATTGTAAAGATGAACTGCTGGACTGGTTTGAAGACCACGACGTAGACAATGCCGACGACATCGCCGAAACTTTCCTCGATTTTGGCCTATACCTTGAAGATGCTGAAGCCATGAAAAAAGCCCTCAACGGCAAAGAACTCAGCCCCATGATGTGGTGGGTTGAAAGTACCTTGAGTATGGAGCGGCTGGTGCAAGAAATTCGGGAGTCGGCGGATCGGATTGGAAGTTTGGTGGGCTCTGTCAAAGTGTATACCCACATGGATCAGAGCCAGGACTTGCAACCCAGCGACTTGCACGAAGGAATCCGCAGCTCGATGATCATGCTGAAGCATCAATTCAAAGAAAAAAACATCCAGGTGGTCAAAGATTTTGACCCGGAGATGCCTTTGGTCAAGGTGTTCCCCGGCCAGATCAACCAGGTTTGGACCAATCTGATCGACAATGCCATCGACGCCATTCCCGCTACCAATGGTGTGTTGAAAGTACGTACCTATACCAAGAACCACAAAGCGATAGTCGACATCATCGACAATGGCGCGGGCATTCCTGAAACGGTGCTCAACAAAATCTTTGACCCTTTCTTCACCACCAAAGAAGTAGGCAAAGGCACCGGCATGGGGCTGGAAATCACCCGCCGCATTGTGCTGAAACACCACGGCGAAATCAATGTAAAATCCAAACCGGGCGAAACGATTTTTACAGTCTGCCTGCCTCTTTAAATCACCCAAACATCCACAAAAATAATGGCTTCCGATAAAAAACCTATCATTTTTTCCATCGACGACGATCCACAAGTGCTGCGCTCACTCAAGAATGATTTGCGCAACGCCTACAAAAACGAATACCGCATCTTCAGCACAGATTCACCCCAGGACGCGCTAGACAGTTTACCTGATCTAAAAAAGCAAGGTGAAACGGTGGCCTTGTTTTTGTCCGACCAACGCATGCCCAATATGCTGGGCGTGGAGTTTCTGGAACAAGCCAAAAGGTATTTCCCAGAAGCCAAACGGGTGCTGCTCACCGCCTATTCAGATACCGAAGCAGCCATTCGCGCCATCAACAACGTTGGGCTGGATCACTACCTGATCAAACCCTGGGATCCACCCAGTGAAAAACTCTATCCGGTCATTGACAAACTCCTGGATCAATGGCAAAACAATTACATTCCTGAGTTCCACGGCATCCGACTGATTGGGTACCAATACGTTCCAAAATCGCACGAAATCAAGGATTTTTTGGCCGGCAACCTCTTTCATTACCAATGGTTGGACATTGAAAATGATGAAAGGGCCCAGGAATGGCTGGCCCTCCATAATTTAGAAGCGAAGGATTTGCCCGTAGTTATATTGGAGGACGGCAGTCCGCTGGTAAATCCCGATATCACTGAATTGGCCTCTAAACTGGGCCTGGCTACTCGGGCTACCCAGGAAACTTACGATGTAGTCATCATTGGCGCGGGGCCTGCTGGTTTGGCAGCAGCAGTATACGGTGGCTCGGAGGGTTTGAAGACCTTGCTAATTGAACGCCGGGCTCCCGGGGGGCAGGCAGGAACGAGTTCGCGCATTGAAAACTACCTCGGATTTCCCGATGGATTGAGTGGGTCTGATCTTACCCGCCGAGCCATCACCCAGGCCACCCGACTGGGCGCTGAATTTTTATCCTCAACGGGGGTAGATAAAATTGAGATTGAAGGCAATTATAAAAAACTGACCCTCAAGGATGGCAACCAGATCAACACCAAAAGTGTGATCATTGCGACTGGGGTGGATTACCGCAAATTGCTCGCCAAGGGGGCAGATCAATTCACCGGAGCGGGCGTGTATTACGGCGCAGCCACCACTGAAGCCAATGCCTGCCGCGATAAACAAATTTATGTGGTGGGCGGCGGCAACTCTGCGGGGCAAGGAGCGGTGTACCTTTCGCAATTTGCCAATAAAGTCCACATCGTGATCCGCCGCGAAGACCTCACGGCTACGATGTCTTCCTATCTGATCGACCAAATCAAGGCCATTCCCAACATCGAAATTTTGGGCAAAACCGAAATCATTGAGGCCCTTGGGCACGAATACCTGGAATGTGTTGTACTGGAAAACGTGGAAACCAAAGAAACCCGCCAGGTCAAGGCAGATTCTTTGTTCATCTTCATCGGCACCCGCCCAGCTTCGGAGTGGTTGCCCTCCAATATCCTGGTGGATGACAAGGGCTTCATCGAAACGGGCAAGGAGCTCAAACAATACCCCCAATTCAAATCGATCTGGAAGCGTCAGCGGGAACCCTTCTTGTTGGAAACCTGCCAGCCCGGCATTTTTGCCGCCGGAGATGTACGCGCCGGAGCGATGAACCGGGTAGCTTCGGCAGTGGGTGAAGGGGCGATGGCGATTAAGTTTGTGCATGAGTATTTGGCGGAGGTGTAGGGGGAATAGGGTAAAAAGGTTCAAACAATTATTTTGCGAAGCCTTGTTTTGTTGCTTTAAAAAATATATGTTTGAATTCTTTTTAAACCCTACAAAACATGAACACCAAAACACTACCGCCACCATCCATTCAACCAAGACCTGAAATTTCGGAACCACCCTCGCCAAAACCACGACGAAGGCTTTGGTGGTTAATGGTTGTGGCGGTGGTAGGCATCTATGCAGCTTTTAACGTCGAAGATTTTGATTTTTTGGTGGAGAAAGATGGCGGGTATGATTTGTCTCCGAAGCGGAAGGCGAAATTGCAGAAGGAGCAAGAGGAAATTGATAATGCTGAGCAATACGTGATTATTGCCAACAAAGCTGGCCTTTATCCTTGTTACAATTGTGGAAAGTCGACGCTCATTTTTCTGAACGAAGGAGAAGTTTGGAAGTATGGCGTCACCCGTATTGGACAAAATAAGCGATATGACAAAGGCGAAATTCCTAAAGGCCTGGAATATGTGGTAGAATTTAGGGGTGATTATGCTCAATGTCTAAAGCTAGAGAAATCCCAGATTTATTATTATGCCTTACTTCCGGAAAATTTAAGTCGAGATGTTCCCTTAATCCGCCCTCCAGCTAACAAAGTTGACCAATAAACAGAAATCACTTATCTTGCAATTATGAATGCACAAGCCACCGTTACCGATACTCCCTTTTATTCAACCACCGCATCCTGGCATGAGGTATCCCGTGATAAAACGCGAGAGGTATCTCTCCTGTCCGATTATTTGAATGAAAAAATCAATCTTACAGACTTTGGCAAAGGGTTGAATGGTATCTGGTTTGTGGCCATTATTATGCCGCCAGATGATAAAATTCACACCAACGAAATGGTTTTTCATCGTAAAACCAATGAATTATCGATTTTCTGGCGCATGGACTACGACCGCGTCATGGCGGCTACGCTTCCTGAGTTTAAAGCTTACTTAGCCGAGTTTTTTGTTGAAACATTACAGCTCGCCCAGGTAAAGAAAAAAATCGAAGATTTTGACACAAGCGGATTTATAGTTGCTGTGGATCAAGCCTTACCAGAATGGATTACAGTGATTTGAATCGACTAAATTTTTCCATTAAAAAAACACTACTAATTAGCTTCTTTCCCCCCATTCCTAAGGTGCCCCTTAAGCCCCTTCAGTTCCTTAGGTGGTGAAAAAAGAAAAACCCTGCGAAGCAGGCCCATTTCCCCCCACAACTCACCCCCCCACAATTACAATTCAATGTTATTTTGCCACAGCTCGGCAGCTTTTGCTGTGTTAGCCTATAAGTTACCCTTAACTTTGCGGCAGATTCACCCAAACATTGAATTGTAGTTGATCATGAAAACACCAAGGTCCCCACTCATCCGTGGAATCATCCGACTGTTCTTTTTCCCACTACTGTTTTTGCCCCTGATCGTTGCGGGGCAGTCCAACCCGCTGGATGCCTACATTCAGGAAGCCATCCAAAACAGCCACGCCCTCAAAGAAAAGCAATTTGTGCTGGAGCGCAACCTGCTGGCGCTGGAAGAAGCCAAACGACTGTATTACCCCACGGTCAATTTGAACGGTACCTATACCCTCGCGGCAGGTGGCCGTCGACTGGAGTTTCCAGTGGGGGATTTGCTGAACCCGGTCTATTCCACGCTCAATCAAATGACCAACAGCACCCAATTTCCCCAAATTGAAAATGTGAATGAGTTGCTGGCACCCAATAATTTTTACGACATCAAGGTGCGTGCCCAGCAGCCCATCATCAATGCCGAAATCAAGATCAACCGCAGCATAAAGAATGCCCAGGTTTCCCTTCAAGAAATCGATATGCAGGTGTACCGCCGCGAGTTGGCCAAAAACGTAAAACTGGCCTACTACCAATACCTTCAGGCGCGGGAAGCTGTCCAAATTTACCAGAATGCCACCCAGTTGCTTCAGGAAAGCAAACGGGTCAACGAAAGTCTGGTGCGCAATGACAAAGCCATCCCCAGCGTGATCACCCGCACCAATTCCGAGATTGCCGCCGTAGAGGCACAAGCCGTAGACGCCCGCAACCAACAACGCAACGCCGCCGCCTACTTCAACCACCTACTGAGCCGCAGCCTCGATCAACCCATCGCTATTGATACCATCCAAATAGTTCAGGGGGGCGACCGTATTTTAGTGAGCGAACAGGAAGGCCGCCCCTTTATTTTGGAAAACCGCGAAGAAATTGCCCAGTTGAACAAAGCACAGGAGATCAACAAACTGGTGGTGAACCTTGAAGAAACTTACCGCAAACCCAAATTGGGCGCACAACTCGATGTCGGTTCCCAAGCCTTTGGCCTGGATGTAGGCCCATACGCGTTGTTGGGCATTTCCCTCGAAATCCCGCTCTGGACGGCCAACCGCAACAAACTGCAAGTACAACAGGCGGCCAGCAATGTCAGTGCACTCAATGAACAAATTGCCCAGGTCAAAGACCAGATTCAACTGCAAATCCGCATCGCCCAAAACGCAGTTCAAGCCGAGCAGGACATACTAAAAAGTTACGACACCCAGCAGGACGCCGCGCGCCAGTACTACCGCGATACCTTCCGCCGCTACAAAGAAGGGGTGACCAGTTACATCGAATTACTCGACGCCCGTACCCAGGTCACCAACCTCGACGTGCGCCGTTCCATCGCCTACTACAACGTGTTGATGCGCAAAGCTGAGCTGGAACGCGCCTTGGCTGCTTACCCTTTGAAATAATCTCGGATTTCGAGATTTCGGATTTCGGAGTCACATTGCCTCTTTGATGCAAAGCCATCCCGAAATCCGAAATCGCATATCCGAAACCCTATAATCTTCAATTTTACAATTCATTGTCATGAAAATACAGTTTTTTCCCTTACTTCTTTCCTTGTTGATTTTGGCAGCTTGTGGCAAAAAAGACCACAGCGCCGAGACCAACAAACCCGCACCCGACACTTCAATTCCAGTAAAAGTTGTGGACGTTAGCAGCGAAGTCATCTCCGTGCCTGTACAGGTTTCGGGGGTCGTTTCTGCGTCCAATGAGGCGCGGCCCGCTTTCAAAACGGGCGGCATCATTGCCCGTGTTTTGGTGGAGGAAGGCGCTTTTGTACGCCAAGGCCAACTGTTGGCTACCCTCAACCTCACCGAAATCAATGCCCAGGTGCAACAAGCCAATGAAGCGGTTGGCAAATCCAAGCGCGACCTCACCCGCGCCAAAAATCTCTACGCCGATAGTGTGGCCACCCTGGAGCAGGTACAAGACGCCACCACGGGTTTGAGCGTTGCAGAGCAAAACCTGCAAATCGCTCGCTACAACCAGAGTTATTCGGAAATCCGCTCGCCAATAAGCGGTAAAGTGGTCAAAAAACTGATGAACCAGGGCGAAGTGGTTGGTCCGGGAACGCCCGTTTTCTACATTCTGGGATCGGCGCAGGCAGATTGGGTGGTCAAAAGTGGCCTGGTCGATCGGGATTGGGCGCGCCTCAAATTGGGGGATCGCGCTGAGGTAAAACTGGATGCTTACCCCAACCGCAATTTCGCCGCCAAAGTCAGCCAATTGGCCGATGTTGGCAATCCACAAAGTGGCACTTTCGACGCCGAATTTGCCTTCACGGGCACGATGCCGCGCCTGGCCGTAGGCTTGATTGCCTCCCTGAACATTTACCCAAAAGAGGATGGTGCCCACCCCATTGTGCCCATCGATGCCTTGGTTGAAAGTAGTGGCACCAAAGCCTTCGTCTATGTGCTCCAAAGTGACAATACCGTCAAACGTACCGAAGTGAGCATCGGCCAGATTTTTGAGAACAAAGCCATCATCGCGGCTGGATTAACTGCGGGTAGCCAGGTGGTCACCTCGGGTGCGCCGTACCTGGAGGATGGGAGTAAAGTGAAAGTGATTCAATAAACCCTAAACGACCCGAACCTTTTCAAGATGAAAATAGCCGAATTTTCCGTCAAAAATTACCAGTTCACCATCATCATTTTTGTGATGGTACTGTTGCTGGGGCTTAGTGCCCTGTTCAATATGCCAAGGGGTGAAGATCCTCCTTTTGGTGCCCCCATCTTTGTGGTGCTGGCCGTATACCCCGGAGCAAGCCCTGAAGACATCGAAGAACTGCTGGCCGACCCCATCGAAGATGCCCTTTCCGAATTGGAGGACATCAAAAAAATCAACACCGATTGCGACGATGGTTTGTTGCGCCTGCAACTGGAATTCACTTACGGGGTAGATGTAGACGCCAAAAACAACGACGTCATCCGCGAAGTGAATCGCCTGCGCAGCAGCCTACCCGATGACCTCTTGCTGTTGGACATCATCCGGGCCTCTTCTTCCGATGTGGCCATTTTGCAAACCGCCATTACTTCGCCTACTGCGCCTTTTGAATCCATGAAGGAGCAAGCGGAGGAGTTGAAAAAGCGTTTGGAAAAAATCCGCGACCTCAAAGAAATTGAAATCCAGGCCTATCCCGAGCGGGAAGTAGAAGTGGAAGTCAATTTAGAAAAAATGGCCCAAAACCGCCTGGGTTTAAACCAGGTATTGGGTGCCATTCAGGCCAACAACGTCAACATTCCTGGCGGTAGCGTAGATGTGGGTTCCAAAAAATTCAACATCGAAACCACCAGCAGTCTCGAAAATCTGGACGATTTGCGCAGTGTAGTGGTGCAAAGTACCTCGGAAGGGCGAGTCGTTTACCTGCGCGACATCGCCAATGTGCAATACGGCGAAGCCGACGAAGCCCACATCGCCCGCTTCAACGGCACCCGTGCCATTTGGGTGATCACCAAGTTGAAAGACCGCAAAAACATCATCCAGGCCGACGAAAAAATCAAACCCGTCGTTGCTGCGTTTGCCAAAGAATTACCCGCTGACATGAAACTGGATACGGGTTTTGATCAGGCGGTGAATGTGGAGCACCGTTTGGGTGGCCTCGGGCGTGACTTTGCCATTGCGGTGTTTTTGGTGATGTTGACCCTAGTGCCGCTCGGTTGGCGGGCCTCGCTGGTGGTGATGATTTCGATTCCGCTGTCTTTGTCGATTGGTTTGGCGCTGCTCAATTTCTTTGGGTACACGCTCAATCAGTTGAGTATTGTAGGCTTAGTGGTATCGCTTGGTTTGTTGGTGGACGACAGCATTGTAATTGTGGAAAACATCGAGCGTTTTCTGCGCATGGGTTATAGCCGCAAGGATGCCGCGATTTTGGCCACCAAACAAATCGGCGTGGCCGTGATCGGTTGTACTGCCACTTTGATCCTGGCCTTTTTGCCCCTGGCCTTTTTACCCGAAGGTTCTGGCGAGTTCATCCGCAGTTTGCCTATGGCGGTGATGCTGACCGTGATTGCCTCCCTATTTGTGGCCATCACCATCATTCCGTTTTTGTCTAGCATGTTGTTGCGCCAGCACGAGCAGTCAGAAGGCAATTTTTTCATGCGGGCCTTCAAACGCTATCTGAACGATCCTTACCGGGTGGTTTTGCTGTGGGGTTTCCGCCATCCATTTCTGACCCTCTTGTTTACGGGTTTGATTTTTATGGGAAGTTTGATGTTGGTGCCCAGCATTGGCTTCAGCTTGTTCCCGGCGTCGGAAAAACCGATGTTCAACGTGGACATTGAAACGCCACTGGGAACTAGCTTGACAGAAACCGACCGCATTGCCCACAAAGTTGAAGCGGAATTGTGGCGGCATTCTCGCGTGCGCACCGTGAGCACGAACGTGGGCAAAGGCAACCCTCGGGTGTATTACAACGAGTTCCAACGCAACCAGGCCCCCAACTACGCCCAACTCTTCGTGCAGGTAGAATCCGAAATGCAAGTGCCGGATATTGTGGCCCTGACGGATAGTTTGCGCCTGGCCTTTGATCAATTTCCCGGGGCTAAAATCCAGGTGCGCCGCTTTCAACAAGGTGCTCCGGTAGCGGCTCCGATCGAAATGCGGATTTTGGGGGACAATTTAGACACCCTGCGCAAACTGGCTTTTGTGGTGGAAAAAATGGTCAAAAGCACCGAAGGTACCGTTTATGTGACCAACCCGCTGCAAACCCAAAAGACCGACCTCAAAGTCATCATCAACCGGGAAAAATCAGGGCTCTTGGGCATTCCTGTAGCCGAGGTAGCGCGTACAATCCGCATGGGCATCGCGGGTTTGGATGTGAGTGAGTTCCGCACCAATGATGGTGAAGAATATTCGATAAAAGTGTCGGTGGCACGGACTGAACAGGAAGCGCTGGAAGTTTTTTCCCGCATTTACATCACTTCCTTGAGCGGGGCATTGATCCCCTTGAACCAGATTGCCAAGTTGGAATTGGGTGCTTCACCTTCGCAGTTGCGGCACTTCAACAAGGAGCGTTATGTGGGCATTACCAGTTTTGTCCAAACGGGCTACAATACCGCCCAACTGACCGATGAAATCCTGGCCAAGCTGGCGGCTTACCCCTTCCCGAAAGGTTACTCTTATGCAGCAGGAGGTGAAAGGGAAAGTGCGGCAGAATCCTTTGGGGGCATCGAGACCATCATCATCATTTCCATCTTTGGATTGTTGGGGATTTTGGTGCTCGAATTCCGGACCTTCAAAAGTACCATCATTGTGTTGTCGGTCATCCCTCTGGGCATCATTGGGGCATTGACCATGCTGTGGTTGATTGGCGAAACTTTGTCCTTTGTAGCGACCATTGGGATGATTGCCTTGGTGGGGATCGAGATCAAAAACTCGATCTTGTTGGTGGACTACACCAATCAATTGCGAGAACAGGGCATGCCTCTGGAACAGGCGATCACAGAAGGTGCTGAGACGCGCTTTTTGCCCATCCTGCTGACGACCATTACGGCCATTGGGGGCTTGATCCCACTGGTGTTGGAAAACTCGCCGCTGATTTCACCGCTGGCTTGGGTTTTGATTGGGGGTTTGATTAGTTCAACCTTGTTGAGCCGGATTGTGACGCCGCTGTTGTACAAGTTGTTGCCGCCAAAGGTGGAGGTGAAGAAGGTGGTTGAGGAGAGCGATGAGGCAGATTTGGAATTGGCGCATTGAGAGAAAACATAAAGCGGCACAATTTTTAAACACAAACTTGAGTCATCTCGAATTTACAAGTATCACAATGAAAAAATGAGCACAAAGAACGCAAAGGCAGCATAAAGGACACAAAGACGCGATTTTGACAAAGCAATATGCCTGGACTTTTTCTTATTTTGGGTGTGAAGCATCGTCAACGTCTCGCCTTTGTGTCCTTTGT
>JAIYAV010000253.1 GCA_027488855.1 Saprospiraceae bacterium | reverse complement strand
TGAAGAAGGTGCTCCTTATTCGGGCCAACAAGCTGTCATCACCTACCTGACTGGTTATTTGGTAGAACAATCGCTGAGCATTGACAACATCTTTGTCATTGCGGTCATTTTTACCTATTTCCGAATTCCGCAGAAATACCAGCATCGGGTGCTGTTTTGGGGCATCATTGGCGCGGTATTGTTCCGGGGCATCATGATTGTGATCGGTGCGGCGCTCTTGCATCGCTTCAGCTGGGTCACTTATATTTTTGGTGGCATCCTCTTGTACACGGCCTATCGGATGTTGCGGCAGGGTTCTCACGATGACGATGTCGAGGTGGATAAAAACCCTTTGGTAGCTTTAGCCAAACGTTTTTTTCCCGTTACAGATGGTTTTCATGACCAAAAGTTTTTCGTGAAAGTTGGGGGCGTTACGGCTGCAACACCTTTATTTATTGCCCTTTTAGTGGTAGAAACCACGGATATTCTTTTTGCATTCGACAGCATTCCTGCCATCTTCGCCATTACGACTGATCCTTTTCTCGTGTTTACCTCCAATATTTTTGCTATCTTAGGGCTGCGTTCTTTGTATTTCGTTTTGGCTTCCATGCTCGACAAGTTTCAATACCTGCGGTATAGCTTAGTGGTAATTCTTGCTTTTGTGGGCATTAAAATGTTTTTGGTGCACCACCTTGATTTACCAGAATGGTTATCCCTCGTGGTCATTGCACTTTCGTTGGCAGCAGGGATTCTTCCTTCTTTGCCCGAAGTGTTGCGGCAACGTCGCGAAGAGGCAAAAAATTCAATCCGGGAAGTCCAGACAAAAAAAGCTGAATAAAAAAGACCCTCTTCAATGGACTCCATTTTATGCCTTACGGATTATCACCTCAATAGTGCCCAGCCTTTTTTGTATGGCTTGCATCTCACCCGGCATTTGCACAACGACCTATACATCGCCCACATTAAGGATGGTGCCGACTTTAAGGTGCAGGAAGATAAGGGAGATCTGGCGGAAATCGAAGACAAGGAGCAAGTAGAAGAATTACAAAAATTGCGGCAATTCATCCAGGCCAATATCGCTCCAAATGATCAAAAACTACCCATTCGAGGGGTAATTGCTGGAGGTTCGTTGTGGGATAGTATTGAAACCCTTACCGAACAATACGATGCAGACCTCATCATCATGGGCATGCGCAATCGCATGGGTTTAGCTGGGCGAATTTTTGGTGGCCTTTCTGCCCGAATGATCAATTATTCAGAAGCACCGGTGCTGATGACCCCACCCGGCGCTCAATTTACCCCGATATCCAATGTAGTTTACGCTACTGATTTTGATGTAGCCAACCTCGCTTCTATTGAAAAAATGGTAGCCTGGTGCCAGGCACTGGACGCCCACTTGTACCTCGTCCACGTCAACGACGACCCCGCCGAAAAAATCTGGGCCAAACAACAAATGGAAAAAATCATGCGTGCGGTAGAAGAGGACAACGAAGACCGCCAGGTGAGTTTTACCGTATTGGAAGGCGAGGACATCATGGACCACCTCGAACGCTACATGCAGGAAGTAAAGGCTGACCTTATCGCACTGACTGCTAACCGCAAAGGGTTTTGGGATCGCATTTTCCGCAGTGGCCTGGCGCACGAAATCATCCAAGAAGTCAATATTCCCGTACTCATCTTTAAATCCTGATCCACCTTGATCCTGCTGATTGACGATGATCATGCGATTCAAACTTCCTTGTCACTCCTGTTTCAACAAGAGGGCTTCAAAGTACATGCTGCCAGTTCTCCTCATGAAGCGCTAGCTTTTTTGGAAAAAAACAGCCCCCGTCTGGCGATTTTGGACATGAATTTTTCCATCGAAACGGTAGGAACCGAAGGTTTGGATACCCTGAAGAGGATCAAGGCGATCCAACCACAATTGCCCGTCATTTTGCTCACGGGTTGGGGAAGCATTGAGTTGGCGGTGGAAGGCATGAAAATTGGGGCGGCAGACTTTATGACCAAACCCTGGCAGAACGAAGCCTTGTTGCAGTCCGTGCGCACTATCCTCAATTTGGCCCAATCCAAGCCCCAATCTCCCAACCGCAAACGCCTGGATGAGCAATTCCATTTTGAAAACATTGTAGGTGAAGATCTTCATTTGTTGGAACTGCTCGAATCAATCGGGCGGGTAGCGCCCACTGATGCCCCGGTGCTGATTACTGGCGAAAGTGGTGCCGGAAAGGAGCTCATCGCTGAAGCCGTACACCTCAATAGCAAACGCAGCAAGGCCCCTTTTGTCAAAGTCAATCTGGGTGGAATTTCATCTAGCTTGTTTGAAAGTGAGCTATTCGGCCATGTGCGTGGCGCATTTACGGATGCCAAAACGGACCGAATGGGTCGATTTGAAATGGCGCACAAAGGCAGTATTTTTTTGGATGAAATTGGCGACCTGGATCTGGCCAGTCAGGTCAAACTCCTGCGGGTACTGCAAGACCGCACGTTTGAACCGCTCGGCAGCAGCCGCAGCAAAACGGTGGACGTACGGATCGTTTGCGCCACCAACCGCAACCTGGAAGAGATGGTCGCTCAGGGTACTTTCCGCGAAGACCTCTTTTACCGCATCAACCTCATCACGGTTAAATTGCCCGCCTTGCGCGAGCGTCCGGGAGACATTCCAGCGTTGGTCAATTTTTTTGTCAACAACCTCAAAACCCTCTACAATCGGCCCAACTTGTACGTCAACAAGGAGGCCCAGCAATGGCTCAAAAACCTCCCTCTGCCCGGCAACATCCGCCAATTAAAAAACCTGGTGGAACGCAGTGTGCTCCTGAGTATGAGTGATGAATTGGGAGTTGCTGATTTTCAAAAAAACCTTCCGCCTGCGGGCAGTGGCCAAAAAGGCAGCGCCAAATTTCCCGAAGTGGGCAGCATGACCCTGGAGGAAATGGAACTGGAAATGATCAAACGTGCGCTGGCTTTTCACCAGAATAAATTGTCGAAAGTGGCTCGGTCATTGGGTATAACGAGGTTTGCCTTGTATCGGCGCTTGGAGAAATATGGGATTGTGGTGGAAGGGGGAGAAGAGGATTGAAGAACAAATAATATTAAAATACAAAATCAATCAAATTAATTACTTTTTTTGTTTATTTTTAAGACTAATAAGTACTTATCTTCAAAAAATAAAAACTGAAATGGCGGCAAAAGATAAATACCATACCCAAGTACGTCACGCGCTTGAAAAAGATGGTTGGACAATTACCCATGATCCTTATTTCTTAAAATTGGAAGGGGTAAACTATCCTGTCGATCTTGGTGCCGAAAAACTTTTAGCAGCACAAAAAGAAAATAGCAAAATTCTAGTTGAAGTGAAAAGTTTTCTTAGTGAAAGTATTCCAAATGAATTCCATACTGCTTTAGGACAGTATTTAGACTATGAATTGGGTCTTGAGGAGTTGGATCCTGAACGAGCAATTTTTCTAGCTATTCCAGAAAAAATCTATCAAAAAATCCAAAAAATTCCTATCTTACTGAAAGCATTAAAGCGCTATACAGTAAAAGTGCTTATTTTTGACTCAAGTTCTGAAGAAATCAAAGCATGGCTACAAGATTAAGAAAATATGAAAAAATCCTTATTGAAACGCTCCGCGACTACGCAGAGATGTTTAACAATCAACGCGACGGACTCAGTGCAGTGGTAATTATAGACAAAGATGGAGGTCATTATCAACTCCTCAATTCTGGCTGGCGAGGTGATGAGTACCAGTTTTATGTAATCTTTCATTTTGATATTAAGAATAGTAAAGTCTGGGTTCAAGAAAACCGTACAGATGTACTAATCGCTCAAGAGTTAGTAGAAAAAGGAATACCTAAAAGTGATATCGTCTTGGGTTTGCAATTTCCAGAATTGAGAGGGGAAATGGGGTATGCGGTGGCTTAAGCATTTAAAATTTAATAGCCTAAACAACAATTATCTCAGTATCTACCCCGCCAATAACCCCTCACAGATCTCCTTCACCAACTCCGGCCCTGCGTACACCAGCCCCGAATACACCTGCACCAACGCTGCTCCAGCCTCAAACTTATCTTGCGCATCCCGCGCCGAAGCGATCCCACCTACTCCAATGATGAACAATTTCCCTTCAGATTTTTGATGCAAATACCGAATCACCTCCGTTGAGCGCTCCCGTAGGGGTTGGCCACTCAGGCCTCCTGCGCCAATTTCTTCCAATTCAATCGGTCCAGCGATTAGCCCTTCCCTGCTGATGGTGGTGTTCGTGGCGATCACCCCAGCAATGCCCGTTTCCTGCACAATTTCCAGGATGTCATCTAGCTGTTGTTCGTTTAAATCGGGCGCAATTTTGAGCAAAATCGGCGTGGGAATGCGGTGCTCATGGTTCTTTTTCTGCAAGGCTGACAACAGTTCCTTTAAAGGCTCTTTATCCTGTAAAGCCCGCAAATCCGGCGTATTGGGCGAACTGACATTCACCACAAAATAGTCCACAAAAGGAAAAAGTCGCTCAAAACAATAGAGGTAATCGTTGAGCGCTTGCTCATTGGGTGTTGATTTGTTTTTGCCAATGTTTCCGCCGATGATCAAGCCAGCGGGGCGAGGTTTTTTGAGTTGTTCCACCAGCGCATCTACCCCGGCATTGTTGAACCCCATGCGGTTGATCAGTGCCTCATCGGCAGGGAGCCGAAACAAACGGGGCAGAGGATTCCCATCCTGCGGCTTGGGGGTCACCGTTCCCAATTCCACAAACCCAAACCCCAATGCCGCCATCGCGTGGTAATGATGGCCATCTTTATCAAAACCAGCAGCCAAACCCACCGGATTTTTAAATTTTAAACCCAAAAAATGCCGCTCCAGCCGGGCATCGTTGAGTTGATACGCTTTGCGTAAAGCGCCGCCTAGGCCAGGTATCGCCAAGCCCAGTTTGAGCAAAGCAACCGTGAGGTGGTGCGCCCGTTCCGGCGCAATGCGAAAAAGCAGGGGTTTTAGCAGGTTTTGGTACAAATTCATCGTCAGTCATTTTCGTAGGGGCAACCCTTGCGGTTGCCCTTTGTATCGTTGTGGTCACCCAAATTCAAATCAAAGCCAAAAGTACAAATACGGCAAATAAAAAGCCGTAAATAACCCATTTAAAGCCATCGCCAACGCCGCCGCTGCGGCCATCAGGTCACTTTCCTGCTGCACCCTAGCCGTACCAATGCCATGTGAAACAGTCCCAATCGCCAGACCAGTCGCCATCTCATCTTTGACCCCAACTCGGCGCAAAAAAGGCAAGCCCCACACCGCCCCCATGATTCCGCTCAGCAATACAAAGGCTACCGTCAGCGAAGCTTCTCCGCCCAGGGCTTTGCTCAACTCCAGCGCAATGGGGGTAGTGACCGCTTTGGTCGACATCGCTTGGACAAAGGGTTCGGGCAATTCTAGCCAACGGCTCAGGTACACGCCTACCACCACATTGACCAGCCCTCCTGTACAAACCGCCACGACGATCGCCAGCGCTTTTTTTTTCAAAGCAGCCGTTTGTTCATACAAAATCAAAGCCAGGCAAATGACTGTAGGTGATAGCATAAAAACCAGCGCACGGGTAGCGTCCAGATAGTCTTCCACCTTTCCGCCTCCAACTTGCAGCACGGTGGCAATCAGGATAATGGCCACCAGAACAGGATTGAGCCAGGATTTGCGGTACTTCAAAAAAAGCTGCTGGCCCCACAGGTATGCACCCAGCGTGAGGCCAATCATCAAGGCTGGTTCGTGGAAAGGATTCATCGATTCAGCAGTTTGAATACCAATATTGTAGACAATCCGCTGAGTGCGGAAGTGACGACCACGAGTAGTGCCAGTTTCCAACCATATTGCAACATCCTTTCAGCGTGCAACAAAATCCCCAGACTAGGTGGCACAAAAAAAACGCCCATGATGGCCAAAAAACCTTTGGCACTGGGTTGTATTGTGGCATACGAAACCCACTTCAATTGCAAAGCTACCCACAATGCCAGCATGCCAATCACGGCACCAGGTATGGGTAGCTTTGCTAGTTGGGAGATGGTTTCACCCGTGGCCCAAAACAAAAAGATCAGGAACAAGCCCCGTAAAACGTCCACTTAGAGCTTTTTAACGTCGTAGACCAGATAGTTGGTTTTGCCTTGCCAAGGCATGGCATTTACTTTTTTGCGGTAAAAAAGTTTCACCCTTTGCCCTTGCAATGCATCCAGTTTTTCAGCTACTTCAGCACTAGGCACAGAAAAATTCCAGCCGTTCATCGACTGTGTTTTGCTATCTGGAGCAATGTTAGGGTTCAAATTGATGGTTCCCGTATTCAGGTTTCCTTCGTGGGTTTTGAACAAAATCCCTTTGTAAGTGATGTTGGTCAAAGTACCACTGGTGGTTCCTTTACTCACTGTGAAATTGCAATAAAGAAATATATAGCCCAAAAAACCGACAATAACCAGCAACACCGTCCACAAAAGGAGGCGGCGCAGTCTTTTGCCAATGTTTTGGGTACCTTCTTTGACAACTTGTTCGAATTCGCTCATGACTAATGGTTTTGAGTGATAAAATTACAACTATTGAGACGCAAAATCCAGTCCCAGGGAACTTTTAGCACCCCACTTGTGTTTTTTTTTTGAAAAAATTAATGCAGCGTTTGGATAAAAGGAAAACATCGCCGTATATTTGCGCACGCCTTCTGAAAAAGGCAAGTTCTTTACATGGTGTGGTAGCTCAGTTGGTAGAGCACAGGACTGAAAATCCTGGTGTCGCTGGTTCAATTCCTGCCCGCACCACCATTTTATATCTTATGATTGCTGTTTTCGCACATACTCATCATCATCATGGCTTACCTTCGTAAGGCAAATGGCTGATGAGTATGCTGCGTTAAATCAGTATTAAATCTCAAAAGAGGTCTACCATTTGTCGGTAGACCTCTTTTTTTTTGTCCCAATTTCTAATTACCCAAACAAACTCAAAACACGACGATGTCAACCAAACTCAAAATTGCCGTGCAGAAATCCGGGCGCCTGCAAGAGGACTCGCTAGAAATGTTGAAAGAATGTGGGGTGCGGGTCGATAATGGCCGCGATCAACTCAAAGTATCCGCCTCTGGCTTCCCAATGGAGTTGTTTTTTCTCCGCAATTCAGATATCCCGCAGTACGTCGCCGATGGGGTAGCTGATGTAGCGATTCTGGGACAAAATACAGTGATTGAAAAAGAAAAAGACCTGGAGGAAGTTTTGCCACTGGGTTTTGCCCGTTGCCGACTCTCCCTTGCGGTTCCCAAAGGCACCATTTATCCTGGCATCAATTGGATGCAGGGCAAAAAAATCGCCACCTCTTACCCCAATACCCTCCAGGCTTTCCTCAAAAAACAAAACATCCAGGCGGAGATCCACGAAATTGCGGGGTCGGTAGAAATTGCACCCAATATTGGGTTGGCCGACGCGATTTGTGACTTGGTGAGTTCGGGCAACACCTTATTCATGAATGGCCTGGAAGAAAAAGAAGTGCTGCTCAAATCAGAAGCGGCCATTTTTGCCAGCCGCAACATGAAGCCCGAAGCCCGCGAATTGCTGGATAAATTGCTCTTCCGCTTCAAATCCGTCCTAGCTGCCCGCAACAACAAGTACCTCCTGATGAATGCCCCAAATGATGCCCTGGAAGCCATCATCAATATCCTACCCGGCATGAAAAGCCCTACCGTAGTGCCCTTAGCAGCGGAGGGCTGGAGCAGCGTACATACCGTAATCAGTGAAGATCGTTTTTGGGAAATCATTGACCAGCTTAAGGCGGTGGGTGCGCAAGGGATTTTGATCATTCCGATTCAGAAGATGATACTTTAGCCATCAGCTATGAGCTTTCAGCTTTCAGCAGTGAGCTTTCAGCTTTCAGCAATCATTGGCTTTTGGCATTATAGAAGTTAAGCAAATATGAAAAGTTATACCTATCAAGATATCGTCTCTGCACCTTCTTTATTGGCGCGGCCAGCAATGACTGCCGCCAATTTGGACGCGATTGTGGGGCAAATTCTGCAAGACATCCGAGCGCGGGGTGACGCAGCGGTAAAGGAATACACGCAACGTTTTGACAAGGTAGCCCTGGATCATCTGGAAGTAAGCCCGGCGGAACTGGCCGAAGCAGAAACATTGCTAGACCCTGCACTCAAAACCGCCATTCAAACCGCCAAAAGCAACATCGAAACCTTCCACGCCCGCCAACAGAGCCAACCCGAAGTGGTAGAAACCATGCCAGGTGTGTTTTGCTGGCGCAAAAATGTGGGCATCGATAAAGTAGGCTTGTACATTCCCGGAGGAACGGCACCGCTTTTTTCCACGGTATTGATGTTGGGGGTGCCCGCTAAATTGGCGGGTTGTAAAGAGATTATTTTGTGCTCTCCGCCCAATGCCGCAGGCAAAATTCACCCAGCTATTTTGTACGCTGCCCAAGTGGTTGGGGTGACCAAAATTTTCAAGGCTGGAGGAGTGCAAGCCATTGGCGCTTTGGCTTACGGCACCGAGAGTATTCCAGGGGTCTACAAAATTTTTGGCCCAGGCAATCAATACGTGACGGCAGCCAAACAACTGGTTAGCCGCGAAACGGTCGCCATTGACATGCCAGCCGGCCCTTCCGAGGTGCTGGTTTGTGCCGATGTGGCGGCGGATCCTGCCTTCGTGGCGGCGGATTTATTGGCCCAAGCTGAGCATGGAGTTGATAGTCAGGTGGTATTGCTTGCATTGAATGCGGAGTTACTGGAAAAGATACTGCAAGAGGTAGAACGCCAGGTGGCGTTGTTGCCTCGGGCGGAAATCACCCGCAAAGCGCTGGAAAACAGTGTGGCGGTTCTCGTCAATTCCCCTGCAGAAGCACTAACCTTGATCAACGATTATGCCCCCGAGCACTTGATTCTGGCGATGGAAGATGCCGAAGCTTTTGCGGAGCAAGTGCAAAATGCTGGTTCGGTTTTTATCGGCAATTACACCCCCGAATCGGTAGGTGATTACGCCTCTGGCACCAACCATACCTTACCCACCAATGGCTACGCCCGTGCTTACAGCGGCGTATCATTGGATTCTTTTGTCAAAAAAATTACTTTCCAACGTTTGACCGCGGAGGGTTTGAAAAACATTGGACCAACGGTGGAAGCAATGGCGATTGCCGAGGAATTGGTCGCACACCAGCGGGCGGTGAGTATTCGATTGGAAAAGTTGAATAGCGAAAAATAACAATAATGGAAATAGCCAATTTGGTTCGTCCCAATATCCGCAAGCTGGTGCCTTATTCATCGGCACGCAGTGAATTCAAAGGCAAGGCCGAGGTTTTTCTTGATGCCAACGAAAACCCTTTTGAAACGGGGCTCAACCGCTATCCCGACCCCCTACAATGGAAACTCAAAGCCGCAATCAGCCAATTAAAAGGGGTGCCCGCCGAGCAAATTTTCCTGGGCAATGGCAGCGATGAAGCCATTGATTTGGTCGTGCGCATTTTTTGTGAACCCCGCCAAGATCACATCTTGATTTTGCCCCCCACCTATGGCATGTACCAGGTATCGGCAGACATCGCTGACGTGGGGATTTGTAGTGTATCACTGACTCCAGATTTTCAGCCCGATGTAGACGCCATCTTGGCGGCGGCAGATGAACATTCCAAAATCCTGTTCATCTGTAGCCCCAACAATCCAACGGGCAACGATGTAGAATTGGATCGAATTCGCAGCCTTTGTGCGCAGTTCAAAGGGATTGTGGTGGTGGACGAAGCTTACATCGATTTTTCCCAACAAGCCAGCTGTACCTCCTTATTATCCGAATTCTCCAACCTGATCGTTTTACAAACCTTCTCCAAAGCCTGGGGGATGGCGGGGATTCGACTGGGTATGGCCTTTGCGTCTACTGAAATCATTCAGCTATTCAATAAGGTAAAACCACCTTACAACATCAATCAACTCACCCAGCAAATTGCGCTGGAAGCACTGGAAACCAGCCAGGATGATTACCGCCAATTGCTTTCCACCTTGCTCAGCGAACGCGAACGTTTGATCAAGGGCTTGGGTGAATTGAATTTTGTTGAAAAAATATTCCCTTCGGATGCCAATTTTATTCTGGTCAAAATGGATGATCCCAACGGCACCTATCAATATTTGGTGGAGGAGGGAATTATCGTGCGCAACCGCAATTCGGTACACCTCTGTGCCGGAAGCCTGCGCATTACCGTAGGACGCCCCGAAGAAAACGATGCATTGTTAACTGCTTTGAATAAGAGGCCATGAAAAAAGTACTCTTCATTGACCGGGACGGAACCCTGGTTTTGGAACCCCACGATTATCAGGTTGACGCTTTGGATAAAGTGGAGTTTTATCCGCTCGTTTTTCAATACCTGGCCAAGATTGTGCAGGAACTGGACTACGAACTGGTTATGGTCACCAATCAAGATGGTCTGGGAACCAGTTCTTACCCCGAAGACACTTTTTGGCCTGCCCACAATGCCATCATGAAAGCCTTTCGCAATGAAGGTATCACTTTTGCGGAAGAGGTCATCGACCGTACTTTTCCCCACGAGAATCAACCCACCCGCAAACCCGGTACTGCCCTACTGACCCACTACATGGATGGCAGTGTCGACCTGGCCAACTCATTTGTGATCGGCGACCGCATTACCGATGTTCAATTGGCTAAAAACCTGGGAGCTAAGGCCATCTGGATGGTGACGGATCCTCAATTGGGTGCCGACGAAATCAGCAACAATGCGCGGAGTTTGCACGAAGTAATTGCCCTCACCTCCACCGATTGGGGCGAAATCTACCGCTTCCTAAAGGGACGTCAACGCACTGGCAAAGTACACCGGGTGACCAAAGAAACAGATGTGTTTGTACAGCTCGACCTAGATGGCCAAGGGCGCTACAACAACCACACCGGGCTAGGCTTTTTTGACCACATGCTCGATCAATTGGCCAAACACAGCGGGGCCAATCTGGAAGTCAAGGTACAAGGTGACTTGCACATCGACGAACACCATACCATTGAAGACACCGCCATTGCCCTCGGGGAAGCTTTCCGCCAGGCGGTGGGCGACAAGCGAGGCATGGAACGTTACGGCTCTTGCATCTTGCCGATGGACGACTGCCTGGCTACTGCTGCCATCGACTTCAGTGGTCGCCCCTGGTTGGTTTGGAACGCTGAGTATCGCCGGGAAAAGGTGGGGCAAATGCCTACTGAAATGTTCTACCACTTTTTTAAGTCTTTCAGCGATACCGCCCTTTGCAACCTCAACATCAAAGCCGAGGGCGAAAACGAACACCACAAGATCGAAGCCACGTTTAAAGCCGTAGCCAAAGCGATCAAGATGGCCGTAAAACGAGATGTAAACAGCCAGGAACTGCCCTCTACCAAAGGAGTGCTTTAATTTGCTGATGAGTTAATTTGCTAATTCTTCCAGAAACTTCCGCCAACCCACGGATTTATCCGTAAGAAAGGGTGTGCGTGTGAAGTGTGATAGTGTAGGTGTGTTGGCCCACAAGAATGGGTGTGCGTGTGAAGTGTGATAGTGTGGGTGTGTTGGCCTTCCATTCCCCAGAAAATTCCGCCAACCCACGGATTTATCCGTGGGAGGCAACCATAAAAAAGAACCCATGACTTTAGTCGTGGGGAAAGTCATGACAGATGTCCTGGGATACCCATGACAGCTGTCGTGGGAAAAAGAGTAGCTATGATCGCCGTAATCGACTACAACGCTGGCAACGTCCAATCCGTCCTTTTCGCTCTGGAGCGACTAGGCGCCCCTGCCATCCTTACTGGTGACCACGCCCAAATCCGTGCCGCCGAAAAAGTCATCTTCCCCGGCGTTGGTGAAGCCAGCACCACCATGCACTTTCTGCGCGAACGAGGCCTGGATGAGGTCATCAAAAGCCTGACCCAACCGACCTTGGGCATCTGTGTAGGCATGCAGTTGCTTTGTGCCCATTCAGAGGAAAACGACACTCCTTGTCTGGGGGTCATTCCACAACAGGTCAAAAGATTCATCCCGGTCCATGGCGAAAAAGTACCCCATATGGGCTGGAATTCCTTGTCGCGCTGTGCGGATGAGATTTTCACCCCTGAGCTGAGTGGCGAATACGTATATTATGTGCATAGCTATTACGTGGAAGAAGGGCCGTACACTAGCGCTTTGAGCGAATATACCTTGCCCTTTAGTGCGGGTTTGCACAAAGACAATTTTTACGCGACCCAGTTTCACGTAGAAAAATCAGGAAAAGTGGGAGAAAAGATCCTCCGCAATTTCCTTAGTTTATAAGTTCATTGACCACATGAATATGATTTGGCTGCGCCAAATTTTTATTCACCATGACGACACGACGAACACGACGTTTTGCTCCGCACTACACGCCGCAAGCGGCGTGTCCAAAACGCGCAAAGCGCGTAAAACGTCGTGTACGTCGTGTCGTCGTGGTGAATAAACAAGCAGCGAAGCTGCGCGAAGCCATATAATGCAGTGGTTCAAAAAATGCAACATGCAAATCATTCCCGCGATTGACATCATCGAAGGCAAATGTGTCCGCCTCACCCAAGGCGATTACGCCCAAAAAACGGTCTACAACGAAGACCCCTTGGAAGTCGCCAAGCAATTTGAAGATGCTGGACTACAGCGCCTGCACCTCGTTGACCTCGATGGAGCCAAAGCCAAACGCATCATCAACCACCGCGTACTCGAGCGGATTGCCGGAGCCACTAAATTGGTGATCGACTTTGGGGGTGGCCTCAAAGCCCATGATGACCTGCGCATTGCCTTCGAATCCGGTGCTCAGCAGGTGACTGGCGGAACAGTAGCAGTGAAAGAACCTGAATTGTTCCTCGACTGGCTCAAAGTATACGGCGGGGAGCGCATCATCCTCGGTTCTGACTTCAAAGATGGCAACATTGCGGTGAGTGGCTGGCAGGAGCAAAGCCAATTGGAGCTGTTTGCTTTTCTGCAAGATTACGTTGCCAAGGGTATCCAGTACAGCATCTCTACGGATGTGTCCAAGGATGGGTTATTGCAGGGCAGTGCCATCGATACCTACCAGCGCATCCGGGAGGAATTGCCCGAGCTCAAACTCATTGCCAGTGGCGGGGTAACCACGATGAAAGAACTGGAACGCTTGCGCGAAATTGGTTGCTACGGGGCCATCATCGGCAAGGCGATTTACGAAAACAAGATCAGTTTAATTGATTTAATGGCTTTTAATTCCTAGTCCCTATGCTAGCTAAACGCATCATACCCTGCCTCGACATCAAAGACGGACGGACTGTCAAAGGTGTCAATTTTGTCAATCTGCGCGATGCAGGTGACCCCGTAGAACTCGGTGCGGCCTACAGCGAAAAAGGGGCCGATGAACTGGTGTTTTTGGACATCACCGCCACCCATGAGAAGCGCAAAACCATGTCGGAACTGGCGCGATCCATTGCCCGACACCTCAATATTCCTTTCACCATTGGCGGCGGCATTACCTCCATTGACGATGCGGACGCCATGCTGGCAGCCGGTGCCGATAAAGTGTCGATCAACTCCGCTGCGGTACGTCGCCCAGGGCTGATTGATGAATTGGCGCTGAATTTTGGCAACCAGTTTGTCGTATTGGCAGTTGATGCCCGCCAAATTGATGGGGAATGGATTGTCCACCTGAATGGCGGGCGTATCGCTACCGAGATTCGGCTATTCGACTGGGTAAAAGAAGCAGAGTCCCGTGGAGCTGGCGAAATTCTGTTCACTTCGATGGATCACGATGGCACCAAAGCTGGTTTTGCGCTGGAAGCTACTGCACGCATTTCAGAATTGCTGTCCATTCCGGTCATTGCTTCGGGAGGCGCGGGCAGCATGGAACATTTTTACGATGTTTTTACCACCGGCAAGGCCGATGCGGGACTCGCCGCGAGTATTTTTCACTTTAATGAAATAGCTATCCCGGATTTGAAAGGGTATTTGAAGGAGAAGGATGTGGTCGTGCGCTAAGCATTGCAACAACAAAGGAAAAGGTATAAAAACGGTGAGGGCCAGACGTTTGATCGTACTGGCCCTCTATTGATTAGTTTAGGTGTATCTATCTTAGAAATCTCTAGTTCTGTAAAATGCGGGTAGAAGAATTAGAGGATCTCATTTTTGCATTGCTTGCATTGGTACCACTCGGTGTAACTTTTGCCTCATCCAAAATATTGGACGAAGATGGGGCATTAGTAGATACATTATTCAAGTACAATGGTTTGTTGTAGCTAGAATTGTCGCGATTAGTGAAAAAATCGCTGCCATCATTCACCGCTTTGTTTAGTCTTAGCGTGTTATTTCTTATTTGAGAAGTATTTGTGCCGTTGTTTTTTGCCCGATCAAAAATAGCACCTCCATATACAGCAAAGTTTTTAACAAAATCGCACCCATCGATGGTTACATTACAAGTAGCGCCAACTGCGACGTTCATAATGGCTCCACCTTCTATTTTTGAACTATTATTGGTAAATGAACAATTCAGGATTTTTGAATTATTCGTAGCACCATTTGTGGCAAAGTTGTAAATGCCAGCGGCATAATTTGCAGCGTTGTCTCTAAAGGTACAATTCTGAATGAGTACACTGTGAGCGTTTATGGAAGCTTCATTGAACCAAGCCGCACCAGTTCCGTTTCTTGATCCTTCTTGATCCAGGCTATTAGCTGAATTGCCATCGCAAATAGTAAAACCATCAACAACGACATTGTTGACATTGCATGTGTAAACTATATTCAGAGAGTTGTCTTCTTGGGACGGAGAACCAATGTCACCGGATAAAATGGTCTCATTGCTCACCCAATCACGTTGGTCACTTCGCGTCTCAACGCCAGCGAATCCTCCTAAAAGCACTACTCCTTCGCCGATGACAAAAGATTTGCTACGATCACTTGAGGATGTAGGTGTGTAAACACCAGCAGCCACCCAAATAGATGTTCCAGGCTTTGCGATCCGCAAAGCTTGTTGAAGGTCGCCGAAAGCTTGGCTCCAAGATGAGCCATTGCCTTGTGCTCCCTTCTTAACGAACAGAGGTTGCTGTGCGTTCATCTGCAGGAAACCTGCCAAAACTAAAATTGTAAAGATTGCTCTTTTCACGTTGCCCGCATTTGTAAGATCAGAAAATATCTGTACTTCAGCGAGTGCAACCGAGCCTTACGCTTGGTCACACCTCAGGTGTGCCAAACGAACGTAACAAATTTTGGATAACGGGATCTCCGGCACACAACCGGAAACATTTGCATTAGGATACTTTGTCAAAACTTAGCACAAGGTAATACAAATAATCTGAACTAAACAAGGTGTGCCTAATTTTTTTTCTCATTTATCTTTTTTTCAGGTGTTAAATTACCCAGAATTGACATAATTGATAAAAAACTGTTATCTTGCGCCAGTCCCTTCACACATTCTCCTCCCCTTAGGCGTCATATCACATACAAAAGAGCTCATTATTGTGTTTGCAACAAGACCCATCCGAGGTTTTGGGAGGCATCTACAAAATTAAAGAACGCTACGAACCGACTCTAAGCAAAAGAATGCTTATTTTTCGGCAACATACAATTTTAAACAACTTCATTCCAAATGAATCGAGACCATCTACCCAAAGCCAAATTCCTACAGTGGAACCGAACCTTTTTCGTTTGGGTGGCGCTTTTTTTACCAGGCGTAGCCGGGCTCGCCCAGGATTTGCACTATTCGCAATTTTATGGCGCGCCACTTCACCTTAATCCTTCTTTAACCGGGATTTTTGATGGAGACGTTCGCCTCATGGGGCAGTACCGCAACCAGTGGGCACAGGTTCCTGTGGGCTACACAACCTATACGGGAGCTGTAGATGTTAAAATCTTCAACAAGAACGTTTCGGATGGTTTTGCAGCGTTGGGAATTGGCTACAACCATGACCAAGCCGGATTTTCCGACCTGCGGCTGAGCAATTTTAATCTAAATGGTGCTTATACTAAAAAACTGAGCGACCATTTTCATGGCTCTTTAGGTGGTCAGCTTGGCTTGGGCTTGCGCAAATGGGAAGCTAACCAAGTAACCTATGACAACCAGTACAATGCCCAACAAGGCACTTTTAATCCGGATAATCCCAGTGGAGAAACCACTGCCGAGCAAAAATTGAATTATGCCGATTTTGGGCTGGGTTTTAACGTAAGGTATCAGGTCAAGACATCTTACGAACAAATTGATACTTCGACCGGACAACGCACTAAGCTTGACTTTGGGATGGGCTTGTTTCACCTCAATCGGCCCAATCAATTTTTCACCTCCCTAGGTCCGATTAAGCTTCCAATGCGCCTCACGCCTTATATATTGGCCGATTTACAGCTCAGCAAACGTCTTGATTTGATCGCCAATGTTGCAGCGCAGTTTCAAAGTTCTTACCGCCAATATTTAGGGGGTCTGGGGCTGCGTTTTTATATCAATCCAAAGCGCAATGAAGAGTTTTCCCTTCAACTGGGAGGCACCTTTCGCTTTGATGCACTGACCAACGATTCAGCAATCTACCCTGCAGTAGAAGCACGATTCAAAAGAATACGGGCTGGTTTCAGCTACGATGTGAACCTATCCAGGTTTAATACAAATGTGGAAGGAGGCGTTGGTGGCCCGGAGTTGTTCATACATTACATCTTTAAATCCTATAAAACAGCAAGCTTTAAGCCCAACTGCCCATTGATTTAATGCACAGGTACGAAATACTGAGTGGTTTGTAAAAAACGCTTTTCACCTCGTACTGCAAAAGTTATCTGCCATGAGAAAGACACTACTTATATTGGCCTTCACAACAACGCTTGTTCAGCTAGGCTACGGTCAAAGCCTCAAACAAATTTTAGAAAGTGCTGAAGATTCTTACGCTAAGAAAGATTTTTACTCCGCACTTGTTGCCTACCGCGATGCGGCCAAACTAGACTCCACCCGTGCTGATATTCAGTATCGAATAGGTGAGTCGGCTCGGCAGTTCAATTCCTACGGCACAGCGGTAAAGGCATATGTAAAGGTGTTAGGCAGTAAAGATAAAAGTCAATATCCCGACACACGGTTTTGGCTGGGAGAGTCCTTGCATAAATTAGCAGATTATCGCAATGCAAAATCTGCTTATTTACAATACATGCAAGAAAATCCAAATACGGAAAAGCCCAACCAGGCATTGTTGAAGCTTGCTCAGAAAAAAATAGAAGATTGTGATTTCGCCCTGAAAAGCAAGGAGAATGAACAAACGGCTCAACGCAATAGCAATTATTATCCCCGCCCTATCAACATGGGCAACAGCATCAATGGGCCTTTTACTGACTATGGAGCATCCTTCCATGGCGATACTTTGTACCATACTTCATATGAATTCAAGGAAGGTAGAAACAAAGATGCTCGATTCAATAAAGTCATCCGAACCTATCCAGGCCAGCCTAAAGAACCTTTTTCTTTGATCAACGAAGTAGAAAAGCATACGGCCTATTCGGTGTTCACACCAAACAATGAAGGGCTTTACTACTGCCTGTGCGAACCGCTCAATGCATATGATCTGCGTTGTGACATTTATTATCGTTCATTACTGACACCTGGGGCTACTCCGATCAAGCTTGGAATTAATACCAAGGATACGGATCAAACGAAATACACCTCAACTTCTCCTGCTGTGGGCAAAAACAGCAGAGGTGAACAAATACTCTATTTCGCTACCGATCGTGCAGGGGGTAAAGGAAAATTGGATATTTGGGCAGGAACCATCCTCCCGGATGGAAATGTAACTACTGCAAGTCCAGTAGAAGAGCTGAATACGCCGGAGAATGACCTTACTCCCTTTTTCTACGAAAATCCTGGCAAAGCCTCACTCTTGTTTTTTGCTACTGATGGGCGCGCCTCTTTTGGCGGGATTGACATTTACGCAACGCAGCTAAACGATCAAAAACGCTGGATAACACCCTACAACCTGGGCTATAACATCAATTCTTCCTACGACGATTTTGGCTATGTGCGCAATCCGAAAGGTGATTCTTTAGTGTTTAGTTCCAATCGAAAAGGATCAACACCTTTTTTTACCGAAAAAGCCAAAAAAGATACCCTGGAGCAAGAAGTTTGTTGTCATGACTTGTACAAAGCCGAGGTTTACAAATTAGTCAATTTAGAAGTCAACACCTTCAAGCAGAGGGATTCTCTGGCACTCACTGGGACTACCGTCAGCATTATTGAAAAAAATTCAAACGGCACGGAAAAAGAATTGTTAAAAAAGACTGATGACCTGGGCAATCACTTCACAACGTTGATTGAGAGGTATAAAACCTATTTCATTAAAGCGGAGAAAAATGGCTTCATTAGTGAAGATACCCTGGTGCTGGCTAATTTGCATGAAGACCAAACGACATTAATTGTCGATTTATACTTGCCAAACTTGTATTTGGATGTATTTACCTGGATTGGGCCAGAATCGAAAAATAACACTGCCTTGAAGGGATGTACGGTGAGCCTCTACGAAAAAACTGCAACGGGGCAAAAGAATCTGATCAGTACCAGTACAAAGCAAGACATTAGTG
The DNA here is from genome assembly GCA_027488855.1 of Saprospiraceae bacterium. Taxonomy (GTDB): domain Bacteria; phylum Bacteroidota; class Bacteroidia; order Chitinophagales; family Saprospiraceae; genus Haliscomenobacter. The sequence continues at coordinate 14,074 of JAIYAV010000253.1, read as the reverse complement.
AGTACAGTTACAACGTGCTTTTTGAAAAAGTATATTACGTTACTGCCACTAAAGCAGGATACTCCCCAGCCGAAGCGGAAATATCCTTCGATCGCAATACCATAGACCAATTTGGCTATGAGTTGACGATCGACTTATTTTTGGAACCTCAAGGTATAGAGTTGATTGATGGGATCAATTTATTTTTTGACAACGCTAAACCTGGCCCAGGTAATTCAGTAAAAACCAGTGAAAACTACAAAAAACTTTACGACGATTACCTTAGTAAAAAAGGTGAGTTTACGGGAGGAAGATATGGTAGTTTGGTGCTAGAGTCGTTTTTTACAAACGAGGTGGAAGTTGGGTATCGAAAATTAGAAGACTTGATACCAAAGTTGAAAGATAGATTATTGAGTGGAATGGCCGTTAAAATATATGCGGATGGCTTTGCTAGTCCACTTGGCAATTTTGATTTCAATAAACGTTTGGGCGCCCGGCGTATGGAGTCCGTGATCAACTACCTCAGCATATATAACAATGGCGAGCTCAAGGAATTTATTGATAAAAAACAACTTTCCTTCGAGTTGAAACCCGTGGGTGAAAGCCTTGATGGTAAAGAAGTTCCAATACTTCTGAACGACTATAAGGAAGTAATTTTTAGCACCAAAGCTTCACAAGCTCGACGAGTAACCATTAAAAAGATTTCGGTTACCAATGTTGAACAACCAAAGTAATCCTCACGCCCAATGAAATACCTTATGAACATCGACCACACCTTTCGTCATTGTTTCGCGCAGCAGTTCAGCATATGGCGTTTGCTGCTGTTGCTGCTTTGTGCGCCAAGTTTAAGTTATGCTACGCATATCGTTGGGGGTGAAGTAGGATATCGTTGCCTGGGCAACGACCGCTATGAACTCATCGTCCGTATTTATCGCGACTGTGCGCCCAAAACTGAGCCATTTGACCCTGTAGCCTCGGTAGGCATTTTTGACCGCAATGGGTTATTGCTCCAGGATGTTCGCATTGACGCTACCTCGGCTACTCCGCTCGACAACAATCTCGACGCTTGTATCCAAGCCACGACCAAAGTCTGCGTAGAAACCATGACTTATAAGGCCATGGTAAGCCTGCCATTTCGGGTAGGTGGGTACCAAATAGTTTACCAGCGTTGTTGCCGAAACCGGACTATTTTGAACATCGTCAACCCTCTGGAAACTGGGGCAACCTACGATATCTGGCTGACTGAAGCAGCCATGCGTCGGTGCAACAATAGTGCTACTTTCCGCCGTTGGCCAGATATTTATATTTGTAACAATCGTCCTGTAAATTTTGACCACTCGGCAATTGATGTAGATGGGGATTCTCTGATATACCGCCTTTGTACCCCCTTGCAAGGTGCTACCTTTGCTAACCCAAGACCACAACCACCTAATTTTCCACCTTACGATACCCTGATTTGGGTAAAACCACAGTATAACCTTTACAATATGCTGGGGAGGGGTGAACCATTGCAAATCAACTCCGTTTCGGGCTTGTTGAATGCTCGACCTGGTATACTGGGCCAATTTGTGGTGGGGATTTGTGTGGACGAGTACGACCGCAAAACCAAACAACTCATCTCTTCCACCCGTCGGGATTTCCAGTACAACGTTCAGAATTGTGAAGGGGTAACTGCTGCATTTTTCGCGCCTGAAAGCCAGTGTGACTCCCTTAACGTTCGCTTTCGCAATGAGAGTGTGGGGGCCAACAATTACCTCTGGCTCTTTGATGCGCCACGTACTACCCTCACATCTACGGAAGTTAACCCAATTTATACCTTTCCGGCCTACAACACCTATAAAGTCAGCTTGATTGCAGAGCCGAATACCGCTTGTGCTGATACCTTCTCACGCCAGGTGAAACTATTCAAATCAGGCATCAAAGCCAATTTTAAGGCTGAAGTATTGCCCTGTGCCGCCGAATCCATCATTCGACTGCAAGATTTGTCAACGGATTCCAGTGCTGCCATTGTTAAACGAATCTGGAAAGTCACCTTTGGAACTGCGGGACAAATTACAGCCACCGGTGTAGATACTTTAGTGCGCGTGCCTTCCAATGTGTCGGGCACCATCACGCTCACCGTGGTCAACGCGAACGGTTGTGAAAAAACCACTACGCAAAATTTTTCTACTACTGGTGGACAAAAACCCACCGACGGAATTCCAGATACCCTCCGAGCTTGTGTAGGCACGACTATCCCGCTCAATCCCAATGGTACGGCCACTTCTGCGTATACTTACCGTTGGGAACCAGCAGGCTTGATGGACAATCCCAATGCGGTCAACCCCAAGTATAAAGTGTCGCAAAATGGGGTAGTCACTTTGACCATCACGGCCAGTTCTGCTCAGACCTGTACGTTTACCAAAACCATCACCATCGTTGCCACTCCTCGGCCTGTAGCCGACTTTAGTGCCGCTGGCGGGATTGGCAACGACCCCATTGTGGTGAGCAGTTGTAATGGCCGGACACTGAACTTGACCAATAAATCGACCAATGCGGATTCGGTAAAATGGATCATTGGGGCTGTCAACAACCCAGTTTTGGTGTCAAAGCAAAACAACCCTGCGCTGACCCTCGCCGATACCGGAACCTACACCCTGACCTTGATTGCTTATGGGGAGTGCAATGACACCTTGCAAAAAACCATCCGGCTGGTCAAACAGGAAACCGATGTGAATTTCACCTTCAACTATACCAACTGTATTCTCAACGGATCCACCATCAAACTGCTGGATGTATCCAATAATCCGGGCATACAAATCGCCAGCCGCACCTGGAAACTATCCGATGGCCGTACCTCCACCGAGGTTTCGCCAAGCTTTAGTTTTACGGATACAGGGCGGGTCACGGTCACTTTGGTGATTCGCACGACCCAAGGCTGTCTGGATTCTGCCTCACAAAGTATCGTCAAAGCACCAATTACCGGAGTAGATTTCCCCGATACCATCGTGGTGTGTAGAGGGACGCCGCTGCAAATCCCAGGCAACAACAACCCCAATTTGGTTTACATGTGGTTGCCTGAAACGGGGCTGGATGATCCAACAGTTGGTAACCCGATTTTTTCGCCACAACAAAGCACTCAGTATACAGTCAACATTTCGGTGCCAGGTATTCCTACCTGTCAAACATCCGACTCAATGATGACAATTGTGCCCGGCAATATGGGCATTACAGTGCTCGGTGCAGGAGCAAATGGCACCCCCGTTTGTACGCCTCAGACCACCCTGACTGCTTCGGCCAACCGCCCGGCTACCTTCCGCTGGCTGAATGCCAATGGCAATGAATTGGGTAAAGGGGCGACATTTACGGCTACAGTTGCCACTCAACGCAATTTGACGGTAGAAGCCACAGATGAGAATGGTTGCAAAGAAAAACTGGAGATAAGTCTGGTAGGTCAACCCATCGTTTTTGCTGCACCCGATTCGGTTATCCTGTGTACCAATGAATCCCTGCGCATCAATACCACTCAAGGGCCAGGTCAAATCCTGACTTACAGCTGGACGCCACTAGCCGCTTTTGAGTCAGGGGCACTGACCGCCAACCCTCTTCTGGCCGCTACCCCAGGCATTAAGGAAGTGTTTGTGCAGGTGCGCAATGCCTCAGGCTGTACATTGACCGACTCGGTACAGGTGATCATCATCAATGCCAACCACAACCTGGATTTCACCCCTGAAATTCAATGCGATGGCAACACCGTGGTATTCCGCAATACCAGCACCAATGCCTTTGGGTACCTGTGGAACTTTGGAGATGGGACAACCTCTAAAGAAGAAAATCCCACCCATAAATACGCAGCAACTGGGAATTATACGGTGACCCTTACCTTAATATACAACGCAACTTGCCGGAAAACAGCAAGCAAAGCAATCAGCATCACCCCCGGAACATCCATCGGCCTCAAAGTACCCAATAACTTGACCACCTGTGGTGAAACCGTGACGCTCACTGCTGAAGGCAAACCTGGAACCACTTTCAAATGGACAACCAAACAAGGCCAATTGTTGAGTTCAAATGCATCCGTAAGTGTTAATCCGCCACCGGGAACTACGGTGTATTACGTTACTGCTACCAAAGCACCTGGCTGTACTGAAACGGACAGCGTGAGTGTTACCGATAACGGAGTGGATGTTACCCTCATTACACCTTCGGGAAGCAATCTCATCGATCAATGCGAGGCTGAAAACGTACAAATAGAAGTGCGCAACAACGTACCAAGTCAATTATTGACCTACAGTTGGAGGCCCACTGCCAATGTTGTGTCTGGTGGAAATACGGCCAAACCTGTGCTGCGCCCAACTGCAATTGGTGCCAACGTCATTACTGGAATTGTAAGCAATCAATTTGAATGTGAAGATACCCTAACGGTGACTATTAACCTGGGTGCGCTGGATTCGGGCTTGCCCGATACCGTTAAAGTTTGCCCTGGAGTAGCTACCCCACTGGCCCCCAATGTCAGTGCAGAGTTTACCTATCGATGGTCGCCGGGAACAAGCCTATCGGCCACCAATGTGCGCAACCCAAGTTTTACAGGGGCTGCTCCTGTAACCTATCTGGTAACAGTCACCAAAAACAGCGGAGGGATTTCTTGCCAGGTCGTGGATACCGTGGTTGTTACCATTGGTTTAAAACCAAAGCTAAAGGTTTCTACCCTGGACACCTCAGCTTGTGTCGGCACTACTTTAGTCTTGACTGCAACGGGTGCAAGTGGATATACCTGGCTTCTGAACGGAACCCCAATAACCCCTCCGTTCCAACCTGATGGAGGCTTAGCAGTATCCGCTACCCAAGGCACTGATACCCGCTATACAGTGATTGGCCGGAATGAAACAGGCTGTACCGATACCATTTCTGGCATCCGGGTTCGCTTTATCGACTTTAATCCTGGCCAATTCACCACACCTTTGACGGTCTGTAAAGGGGACGCCGTCGAATTGCATCCAACAGGTAACCCTGCATTCCAATACCAGTGGTCGCCAAGTGCAGGACTAAACTTGAGAAAACCATACAATCCTGTTGCTACACCGAGCCAAACTACCCGGTATACCGTAACCATCACTGACCCAGTGACGGGATGTTTCAAGGAGCGGGCGATCGTCGTGAATGTCAATTCCATTGAAGGCTTCAAAGCCAGCAATGATACGAGCATTTGTACCGCTACAGGTGGCCTAACCCTACGCGCAGATGCCAATGGCAACAATGTTACCTTCCGTTGGTTGAATGCTGCGGGTACTCAAATTGGCACCGGTAAAACCATCAGTGTTAATCCTGCTGTTGGGGTAAATCTCTATATCGTACAGGCCAGCAATGGCACTTGTACCGCACGGGATACGATAAAAGTGACCCTGGCCGACTTCAAACCAGGTGACCTTACTTCTCCACAGGCAGCTTGCGCCGGAAGTCCACTACCGCTGAACCCGAATGGCAACCCTGCGTATACCTACACCTGGTCGCCAACCACCGGGCTGAATTTGACCAATCCGCACAATCCAATTGCTACGTTAAATGCGTCGGTTACCTATACTGTTACCGTTACGGATCCAGCGAGCGGCTGTAGGTTGGAAAAAGAAATCCGGGTCAACGTTACCGACCTGGGTGATCTGGAAGCCATTCCATCCGAAACAGTGCTTTGCCAGCGTGACTTTGTGTTACTTACGGCCCGTGGTGCACAAGGTGCTACCTTTCGCTGGTTGGATGCCAATGGGCAAGTCATTTTTAATGGCCGAAACCTTTCGGTTACGCCTGGATTGGGGCTTAATTTATACATCGTAGAAGCAACTTTGGGCACTTGTACCAAAAGGGATACGGCACGGATACGCCTCAACGACTTCAAGCCAGGAGATTTAAAATCGCCTCAAAGTATTTGTATAGGTAGTTCCGTCGAGTTGAATCCCAATGGCAATCCTGCTTATACGTACACCTGGTCGCCCACTACTGGCCTGAATTTGAGCAAGCCGTACAACCCACTTGCTTCGCCTACAACTACAACCACGTATACCGTGACCGTAACCGATCCAGCTACTGGTTGTTCTACTACCAAGCGCATTGTGGTCAATGTCACGCAGCCAGTTACGGTGATTGCATTGCCAGATACTTCCCTGTGTGAACCGGGCCGCTTGACCTTGCGCGCCACCACTTCACGCCCAACAGCGATTACCTGGTTTAGTGATGCCGCTTTGAAAAACCAGATCGGCACCGGAAACCGCATCAGTGTCAACGTACCAGCAGGTAAAACGGTCTTTTATGCCGTGGCTACCGATACCAATGATGTGTGCATCCGTGCACAAATCGCCGCAGCCAGAAATGGCGGCGGCACTGGAACGGGTGGCGGCCCTGCAATCGGCAAGGGTGGACCATTTGAGGGGGCACCTTTGGATTCAGCAGTGGTCGATGTAGTAGACCTTACCAAGGGTGCTCCACCAAGCATGATTACGACTTGCGCTGGCCGACCTACGCCGATCAATCCAAATGGCAAACCCAATCTGGTATACCGTTGGTCACCAGCAAGGGGCTTGAGTGATTCTACATCAGCTACGCCGACAACTACGGTTACGGTACCTACAACTTATACGGTTACCATTTCGGATGCATTCGGTGCCTGTAGCATCGTACGGCAGGTGGTGGTGATGGCAGCAGAACCAATCCGAGCCGATGCCGGAAAGGATACGACATTGTGTTCTTTAAATCCGTTTACCCTCACTGCAAGGGGCAATGGCGCTACCATTTTTGAGTGGTCAAACAACCGTAGTATCAACCCAATCATTGGCCGGAGCGCTCAATTGAGCATCACGCCAGACACGGTCGCCCGCACGTATTACGTACGCATCACCAATGCTGCGGGTTGTGTGGAGACCGATTCTGTAACGGTCATTGCCCGCCCGGTTAGAGCTACACTGCCAGCTACGGTTACTGCCTGCGAAACTGGTGATGAAGTGACACTCATTGTGACCAATAACGATCGGCGCCAGAATTTAACCTATCTCTGGTCGCCCGCCAATTTGTTTATTACGAATGTACGCACCGGGCCTTCGGCAAGGATTCTCGCTCAGAATGGAGCCCAGCCCCAAGTGCTGCTGACCAACCAATTTGGATGTACCGCCACCTTGCGCACCACAGTGAACGTGGTGGATTTGGCCAGCAAAGTACGGGTGACCGCGAACCCAACTACTATTAAAAATGGGGAATCGACTACAATTCGAGTGGAAAATTGCCCAGATTGTACCTACTCCTGGAGCCCTTCTACGGGTTTGAATACGACCACGGGTAGCACGGTGATTGCATCGCCTACGGATACCACTGAGTACAGTGTAATAGTTACCAGCAATGGATGTCGGGATACACTCAAGATTAAGATTAATGTATCCGGGCCATACTGCGTAGAGCCTTACATTTTTGTTCCAACTGGCTTTACCCCCAACAAGGACGGCGTGAACGACGTGCTGTATGTACGTGGCCGGGGTATCGACAGAATGACTTTCATCATTTACAATCGCTGGGGTCAAAAAATGTTTGAAACCAGTGACCCCAAAGTGGGTTGGGATGGTACCTTCCGGGGCAAGCAATTGCCTCCTGATGTATATGGATTTTACTTACTTGCCAATTGTATTGACGGTAGCATCTACCGCAAACAAGGCAACGTGACTTTGATTCGTTAACACGATTCGGGTCACGGTGGCCTCGACATCATGATCTAATCACCCCCCTGGCTGGAGTAATCCGGTCAGGGGGTTTCTTTTTAGTGTATATTACTCTATTTTTGTGCTTCATCAGTACCTGTAATTATGAAGCATTTGTTTTTTTTCTTCCTCTTCAGTGTTGGATTGTACACCCTGAATGCCCAGTGTGATTTTGCCATCAATGAAGTAGACGACTTCGACAGTACCCATAGTGTGGTCACCAAAGCCATCAATATAGGCTACATGATTCCCAGCAATTTTCAAACGGCAGATGGGTACAAAATGATCGAAGAGGCGAAAGCGATGTTTACTTTTTCCCAAAACGATACCCTGAATGCTTTTTTCCTGGTGCTGGGGCTAGCCGAACGGGATTTTTTGACCATCGAAGAAGGATTTAGTGTGATCCTGAAAGTTGAGTCTTTAAAAGATACGGTTAATTTAGGTGAAGATGTACCCAAAGTTGACCCCGCTGATAATACTAAAGGCTCAGACCTGATTGGCCTTTATACCGTACCCGACCGGGGTAATTTCGATAAGAACACCAACATGCGCCTGTATACGCTCACCTGTTTGGTTCCCTTGGATCATGTCTTCACCTTGTCGTATTCAGGCATTGAAAAAATTCGGATCAATTATAAAAACAGCCGCCATACCATTACGCTAAATAAAGACCAACAAGCGGCCATCAAAAAAGCGGTGCAATGTGTGGCGGAGGCAATGAAACTATTTCCGATCAAACCTTGAGGTGACGATTGTCACCGTCTGCAAGCAAGCTTGATTTTATTTTTGCAAAAAAACAACGAATGGACTCCCTGAAATTTAAAACCAATATCAATTGTGGCGGCTGTGTAAAGGCGGTGACTGGATTTATTAATGAGGTTCCGGGCATCAGCAATTGGGCGGTAGATACCGAAAACCCGGACAAAATCCTTAGTGTAGAAGGGGATGGAGTTGATGCGGGACTAGTGTTGGAAGCTGTGAAGGATGCTGGATTTGAGATTGTGGAATTGGTGGAGTGTTGATAATCGGTTGGCTATAAAATTGATCTTGCTTATCTTCGTTATCACTACAAGCAAATCAATCTTTTATGGCCGAGTTTTCCTCTTCTCGACGGACTTTCCTACAACTCCCAACTGAGGGCTCGCTGGTGGAAACGCCCTATATTGAACCAGAAATCCCCACCGCTCCTCCTCCATTTACTCTTCAGGGAGGCCTGACTCCTTATGCTGGAGTATGGGGCAGGGAGCAAGCCGCTCATTTGTTGCGGCGCGCTACTTTTGGTGCTAGCCAAGCTCAAATTGATCAGCTCTATAAGTTGGGGAATGCCCAAAAAGCGGTGGACTCTATTTTAAACGTCCCCAAAGCCGAGCCTGCTCCGCCCGTCAACAATTACAACAACGACGAATTTACTGATCCCGACGTGCCTTTTGGTAAAACCTGGGTCAATGCCAAGCGCAACAATGAGGGTGAGTTTTTTCGCATCACCTCCTGGCGCAGCTGGTGGATGGAACGGATGGTCACTTCCGAAGCCAATATTCTGGAAAAACTCATCCTGTTTTGGCACAATCATTTTGCTACCCGCACCGATATTTCCTTTAGTGGACAGGCTTGTTACAAGCATTACATGATCCTGCGCAAACATGCGCTCGGCGATTTTAAACAGCTAGTGTACGATGTGACCGTGGATCCACACATGTTGTTTTTTCTCAATGGCCTATACAACGAAGTCAATGCTCCTGATGAGAACTATGCCCGTGAATTGCAAGAGCTCTTCACCATTGGCAAAGACAATCCCGAGCACTACACCGAGTCAGATGTAGTGGCTGCCGCCAAAGTACTGACTGGCTGGCGGCTGGAATATCTAACCAATAAAGTTTTTCTGAACCCCCGGTTGCACGACCAAACGGATAAACAATTTTCGGCTTTTTACAACAATCGGGTCATCAAAGGTGGGGCCGATGCCGAGCGGGAAGTCCGGGAACTGATTGATATGATCTTCCAAAAGGACGAGGTATCTCTGTACATCTGCCGGAAGTTGTACCGCTTTTTTGTGTATTACCAGATTGACGAGCAGGTAGAAAAAAACGTCATTCAACCCCTGGCAGAAATTCTGCGCCAGAACAAGTACCAGATTTTACCCGCCATCTCGGCATTGCTGCGCAGCGAGCATTTTTTTGATGCTGTGAACAAGGGCTGTTTCATCAAAACGCCCCTGGATTTGGTCATTGGCGTGTTGCGCAATTTCAACGTCCACATCAATGGACCAACCTTGTATGATCAGTATCAGATCCTCACCAGTTTGGGTTGGACTTGCAACGACTTACAAATGTTGCCCGGCGATCCGCCCAATGTAGCGGGCTGGCCAGCTTTTCGGCAAGCACCCAAATATTATCGGAACTGGATCAACAGCGATACCTTGCGCAACCGCAACATCTATTCCGATGTAATGACTTATTGGCGTTATGAAACGGAGTCGGGTTATCGGGTTTTTATTGATCACATTGCTTTTGTGGCCCAATTCCCTCGCCCGGACGATCCAAACTTGCTAATTGACTCCATTTTGCAAATCCTGATGCCGATGCCTTTTTCTACTGCCAAAAAACAAGTATTGAAGAGCATTTTGCTATCCGGCCAAGCCCAGGACTATTACTGGACGGTGGCCTGGAAAAACTACACCGCCAATCCCGGAGACAAAGCTGCCCGCGACACGGTTTGGTACCGCTTGGCCGCCTTGCACAAATACCTAATGGGTCAGCCCGAATACCAATTGATTTAAGCACCTCCCCAAACTCAAAATTGCATGGAACGTAGATCATTCCTCTATCATAGTTGTGCAGCAGCAGCCGGTGCCTCCTTTACCTTGAAGGGCATGCCCTTGAATACTGCTCCACAAAAATCTTTTTTGGACGCCCTGAACTTCAATGGCAATCCTGAAAACCGGGTATTGGTACTCATCGAACTGAACGGTGGCAATGACGGGATCAATACTTTTATCCCCCTGGATCAGTACGCCAATTTGAGCAAATTCCGGCGCAATCTACTGATTCCTGAGCGCAACGTATTGCGCTTACAAGGCACTCAAGCCAACGGCCTGCACCCTTCGATGGCACCTTTTCAAAAAATGTACAACGATGGCCTGGTGTCCGTGGTGCAAAATGTAGGGTACCCCGAGCAGGACTATTCCCATTTCCGCTCATCCGATATTTGGATGTCGGCTTCGGATGCAGACGTGAACATTGAAAATGGCTGGGCTGGGCGGTACCTGGAGCAGCGTTATCCCGGATTTCCCACTGGTTATCCGAGCGATGCCAACCCTGATCCCTTGGCTATACAATTGGGCGCAGTAATGTCCCTGGCCTTAGTGGGCAGCCAATGGCCGATGGGCATGGCAATTACTGACCCGAAGGCTTATTATGAATTTGTCAATAGCGTGGTGGAACCCGCGCCCGATAGCCCCTTTGGCGATGAACTGGAATTCATCCGGCTGGTGACCCAACAGGCACAGCAATACTTCAAATCCGTAAAAGGCGCCGCCGACAAAGGCCGCAACCAATCTACCCTCTATCCTCCCGATGACAAAAACTACCTGGCTGATCAGCTCAAAATTGTGGCACAACTGATCAAAGGGGGGCTAAAAACGCCCATTTACATTTGCACTTTGCATGGCTTCGATACCCATAGTGGACAGATTAGCTCCTCTGGAAATCCGCTGGAAGGCGACCACGCGGATTTGTTGCGGATGCTGTCGGAAGCCATTTATGCCTTTCAGGACGACCTCAAATTGATGGGCATTGATGACAAGGTGGCGGGAATGACTTTTTCAGAATTTGGTCGCACGATTGGTTCCAACGGTAGCTTTGGAACGGATCACGGGGCGGCTGCTCCCTTATTTGTGTTTGGCAAGGCGGTCAATCCGGGCATCATTGGTAAAAACCCTCAGGTGCCTACCAATTTGGGTGAATCGGATGACTTGCCGATGGAGCACGATTTCCGGGCTATTTACACCACCATCCTTAAAGATTGGTTTGGTTTGGACCAGCCAGAGTCTATTTTGGGCCAGAAGTTCCCCATTTTACCCATCTTCAAATCCATTTCTACGCCCACTCGTGATTTGCGGACAGTCGAGCAATTTGAGCTAAACGCCCGACCCAATCCATTCCGCGAAAGCAGCAACATCAGCCTGCGAATCAATGGCGGTCAAGTGTCCTTACGTTTATTAGATGGCTTGGGCAGAGTGGTTCAAAACGTGGCAGAAGGGTATTATGCAGCAGGAACTCATCAGTTTGTGCTACAGCGCCAAAACCTCCCGATGGGCCAATACTATTGCCAGGTAAATGTAAATGGAACGATTGGCGTACAAAAAGTGGTAGCGATGTGAAGTGAAAAATGAAAAATTAGCTCATCATTTGGATTTCACCGGTTGGTCTATTTTTTTCACTTTTCACTTTTCACTTTTCACTTTTCACTTTATCATTTTCATAAAAGTCCCCACAAACCAATTCGAATCCGCTTTCACCAAGGTGTCGAGGGTAGAATCTGCTTTGCTGGAAAAGAGTTTGATTTCTTTGATCATCCGGACAAATTCTTCGGCCTCTGGATCATTGCCCTCTACGCTCGACAATTCGTCCAGTACTTTGAGCATGGGCTCCAGTTCTTTCTTTTTGCGCTGGATGATGATGTTTTTCACCACCTTCCACATGTCTTTTTCTGCCACAAAAAACTCCTTGCGTTCACCAGCCTTGAGTTCTTTGAACACCAATCCCCAGTCGATCAAGGCTCGCAAATTCATGTTGGCATTGCCACGTGAAATTTTCAGTTCCTCCATGATGTCTTCAGCACTGAGTGCCTGTGGGGCAATCATCAATAGGGCATGGATTTGCGCCATGGTGCGGTTGACACCCCAACTTGAGCCTAGGGCTCCCCAAGACTGCAAAAATTTATCCTTTCCTTCGGGCAGGTTCATTTGTCCAATAGTTTCAAAATTTCTTGAAAGTAAATAATTAAATGTAAAAACGGGTACTTTTGTTTAAGATTGTTGTAGGAAAGGCATTTTGACTACCGTTGCAGGCAAGCTTTTGCCGCTAATGGAGATAAAAATTTCAGTTCCAGGCGCAGCGTATTCCGTTTTGACGTAGCCCATCCCAATCGGTTTGCCCAGGGTTGGCGATTGCGAGCCTGAAGTCACTATACCGATCACCTGGCCTTGTGTATCCAGGATTTCGTAGTCGTGGCGAGGAATACGGCGGTCTTCGAGAACAAACCCAACCAATTTGCGGCTTACCCCAGCAGCTTTTTGTGCTTCAAAGATCTGTTTGCCAATAAAACTAGGTTTAGCCAGTTTGGTGATCCAACCCAGCCCAGCTTCAAGTGGGGAAGTCGTGTCGTTGATGTCGTTGCCGTACAAACAAAATCCCATCTCCAATCTCAAGGTATCACGGGCACCCAAACCGATCGGCGCAATGCCCAGAGATTTGCCAGATTCAAAGACGGCATCCCAAATCGCTGCGGCATTTTTATTGTCAACATAAATTTCAAAGCCACCTGCACCAGTGTATCCGGTAGCGGAAACAATGACATTGTCAAACCCGGCAAACTTACCTTTGGCGAAGTTGTAATACTTGATCCGCCCCAAATCGATGCCGGTCAAGGGCTGTAAGGTTTGTAAAGCCTTCGGGCCTTGCACCGCAATCAATGAAGTTTGATCCGAAATATTGATCACTCGGGTATCAAAACCCCGTACAAATTCAGCAGTTGGCTCCAAATGAGCATTGACCCAATTCCAATCTTTTTCAATATTGGAAGCATTCACCACCAGCATATAGGCACGCTCACCCTCGGCACAATCGTCTTCCGGCAAACGGTACACCAACAAATCGTCGATGATCCCACCTTGGTCGTTGGGCAAGGAAGAATATTGCGCTTGCCCTACGCCTAACTTGGATGCATCATTGGTCGTGAGGTGTTGGATCAATTCCAGGGCTTGTTTGCCTTTCACAATAAATTCACCCATATGCGACACGTCAAATACTCCTACTCCATTGCGTACGGTATGGTGCTCTTCCTGAATACCCGAGTAAGAAATAGGCATGTTGTAGCCAGCAAAGGGCGCCATCTTGGCACCCAGGGCAATGTGTTTTTCAGTGAGTGGAGTATTTTTCATGTGTGTTTATTTGTCAAGTTCCTGGGTTCCAGGTTTGGGTTTGGCTACTGAATGCTGACTTTATTGATCACATCACCGACATGCAAGTCGTGAACCACACTCATGCCGTCGATTACAGTGGCGAAGATAGTGTAATTTCCGTCAAGATGAGGCGCAGGCGAATGGGTGATAAAAAACTGTACACTTTCCGTGTCCAGGCCCGCTGAAGCCAGCCCCACCATCC
>JAIYAV010000081.1 GCA_027488855.1 Saprospiraceae bacterium | reverse complement strand
GACACTTCGAAACTACTGCATGCCGATTCCTTCAAAGCGCTGACGAAACAAGAAGTCAATGATGCCTATCTGCGGGAGTTTTACTCCTCCACGGAATCGGATTATCTGGCCTTGCGCAAGATGTTTGGCATCGATTTGAGTACCCTGAAGCTCAAACCCAATGTCAATACCAATACCAATACTGCCGGAACCACCATGCACCTCATCATCGCCGCCAATACCAACATTGGGGACATTGGCATGAGCTGTACCCGGGATCAATCTTCCTTGACTGCCGAGTTTAAGGGGATTGCCTCATCGCTGGGCATCAGCTACAAACAGTACCTGATCAATGGCGACAATTTCACCAAAGCTGCCGTGCAGAACACCTTGACCAGTTTGTATCCAGGGAGTAACGACATTGTGATTTTTGTTTATCGCGGCCACGGTTTCCGCTGGAACGATCAGCAAGGCGCCTGGCCTCAACTGGACATGCGCAGCTCACCCTACACCCGTATTGGGGACAACACCGCCCTCGATCTAGATTATGTGTTCAAAACCATCAAGGGTAAAGGTGGCCGTTTGAACATCGTTTTGGGGGATTGTTGCAACTCGACCATCGACATGCCTAGCCCACTTACGGGCAGTGAGTTCCTGGCCATGCAAGCGAACAACAATTACAACGAAGACAAATTGCGGGCTCTCTTTATGAACACCAAGGGCAACCTCTTGGCTACCGCAGCAAGCCCCGGCGAAGTATCCTGGGCCAATAATTCCAATGGTGGCTTTTTTACGGTGAGCTTTTTGCAATCCCTACGGGAAGAAATCAGCTACATGCGCGATGATGCCGCCGACTGGCGTGATTTGATCAACAACACCGTAACTGGCGCGCGCAGAAAATCTTCCACCGGCGTGTGCAGCAATTGTACCTTGCAAAACGGAATTTATCATTACGACGTTACCCCGAAAAACTAATTGTGATGCCAAAACTACTCATGTGCTTGTTGAGTGTAGTCCTGCTGGGCAATAAATCCTGCAATTCCAAAGCATTAGGTGACTTTGTGAACTTGTTAAAAACCTCGGACAAGGTTGAACTATTTGCAGTGGACGCCTTTCCAACAGCTGCCCAGGAACAAACCCTGGACGCCACTTACGTAGCCGATTACAAGGTGCTTGAGTTTATTCCAACGGATCCAGTTGAAGCAACAGCCTTGACTCTTGCCGCGGTAGAGGTCAAAAACTTTGATCTGATCAATGTCAAAAATTGCCCCTTCATGGCCAAGTACGCACTGCGTTTCAGCAAGGGAAAGGATCGGGTGACGATGGTGATTAGTCCATCGCCTTGTGGAAAAGCAAGGATGCTTTTTGCTTCGGGAGCCAAAGAAAGGAACCTGGAACTCACGCCGGAGAACAGTTTGGAGGCAGCGATTCAGAAGATTGTGAGTAAGCAGGCTATTGTTAAATAAGGTAAATAGCTCTTTGCTACCTAAGCCACCCACGCCTTTAAATTGGTGTGGGTGTTTTTTTTGCATAGGATAAAGGGGGTACCCTAATTTAATACAAGTTTATTGAACATCCTCCTGGTTATTGAATTTTGATCACTTCTTTGACTTGCAAAACGAAACCAGTATTGTCTTCAAACTCTTCTGCAATTGAAGCGTTAGCAGCATTAAAACGGGGACGCTGTTTGTTTGAAACATACGCGTAAAATCGATTCAGCCCATTTAAGCCGACTTCATTTTTAAAAATGTCTATTGTTGAATTCAACTGGTCTCTTGCCTTACCAAGCCACCCGCTACTAGTCCTGTCTTTGAGCTCAACAAAAATAATTGTGTCATCATACCGAAGCATTCCATCACATCTTTCTGCATTCGCTGGCAGAATATCAATGCAATGGTCAACAGCAGTAAAAGTAACGAGCTTGCTTAAATCGTTTTCAACCCAAGCAATCCATTCGTCACTATTTGCATAATCTAAATATGCAGGATTTTTGGACGGGGGTGCGTCATCACAAATGCCAAAAACATTTGCACTGGTATTTTCGATACATGCTGCTTTATTAAAATCTACAGCCATCCTTTTTCTATTTCTTGAAGCTTAGTAAATAGTTGATTTGTTTCTGCCAAACCATCATTCAAATAGTTTTCATCGGATGGCAAACCTTTATAGTCCGCAAGTTTGATAATGGTTCCCTCCTTTTCATTCAATTCATAAATAACCAAATCATCTGGATTAACTGTTGAATTTATCGGAACGATATCTTGTAGTTTCTTCCTTGATTCATCAGTTTTTACTTTTTCTTTTACTTTATACGCTTTAACAGCAAGGGTCAAATAATTAATCAAATAGGGACTATGCGTGGTCATTACCAGCATATTATTCCCGTTGTTATATGCCAACAGGCTATTGAGCAATAATCTTTGTGAGGATGGAAATAAATTTTGCTCCGGTTCTTCCACAATACTTACAAGGTACTTACAGACATACTTATCATTTATTTTCTTTTCCCTTGCGCGCAAGTTTTTTTCATCAAGCTTCAATAGGTTAAGTTCCTTCAACTCATTGTTCCTCCTAACAGTTTGATCAGGGCTTAACGATTGCAGCAATTTTTTTTCGCCTTGCTTTACAAAACCTACTAAATACTGCATGACCCAATACAATGGAACAATGGAATGAAACCCACTTGAAGCATGTGAGAGTTTAAGTCGCTTACCTTCAAATTCAAGGTAGTTCTCATCATCTTTGGGATCATAGATTACCTTTGTATTGTTAATGGGGAGGTCAATGGCTTTCCCCTTATGCGCCAGTTGTGCATTGCGAAATTCAATAGAATAGTTTTGAAGGCTACCCACGATCAAGTTAGAAACCTTATTGATGTTTTCAATTGAACTCAGAAAGTTCCGTTCAGCAGGAACGTACATAATTTTAGGCAACCTAACTGCCTTTTCATTAAGTTTCTTTGCGTCTATTGTTTTTTTAATAGTAGTTGAACTACCTGCTAATTTTAAATGATAGGTAGCGCCTTTATATTCAATTTCAGTTAGGGGTTCGAGATACGTTTCGAGCCGATGAAATTCAATTAATTCGATAAAAACCTGATTTGAGATGGTTTCTTTGAGGTCACCTCTTATCAGTGCTTTTTCTACCCACATAAAACAAGAAATCAATTTCGCCACGGTGCTCTTTCCCGAGCCTTGATTGCCAATAAATACGGTAACTTTTTTTACATCAAGCCAGCCATCATTTTCAAGATAGCCTTCTTTGATTGGACCAAAATTCTTTATTCTTATTTTGCTCATGCACCAGTGTGTTAATACTTTGGTAAAAGTAGCGCATTAATTTTGTTCCAAATCCACTTTTTATGCTCCTTTTTTTCGCAACTGCGTGAGTGTAAACACATGCAAAAACACCGCAAAAGGCATGTAAAAACCCGCAATCAAAATGTACGGCATTTGAGTAAATTCCACACTGATTGGATTTTCTGCAAAGCCCCACATCTCCGGACGCATCACCAGCGTGTTAAAAATGAAAACAATATTGGCCAACAGCAATAAGCTGAGGATGCTCCAAATCCAGGCGGCTATTTTGGCAAAGCTCATTTTTTTGTACAAAAACCACGCTGTAGGAATAGCCAGCAAGCCCGAAACGATGTCAAAGTTATAGCCCTCGAAAGTAGCCTGCACCGGGCCAATGCCTTTGAGGTAAATGCCCAAAATCAAAAACTCGACACCAATTCGAAAAGACTGGATCAGGACGGGTTGCCAAATCGGAATGTTCTGAGTGAAAGGCCGATGTTTACCCGAAGCAAAAAACCATACAATCAAAATAAAGGCAGGCAGAATGACCAACAAAGGTATCCGTGGCGGATTGACCATAGGCTGAATTATTCCCGACTGATCCAAAACCAGCAGGTAAATCGTCCAGAGAATCAAACCGCCATACAATTTAAACAGGCCAGT
>JAIYAV010000190.1 GCA_027488855.1 Saprospiraceae bacterium | reverse complement strand
CACCTTAGCAAAAATGCTGAGTTTGATCAATTTCATCCCGATTTCCATAAAGTATTGGATTTCGGCGCGATTCATTCAACTTAGCACGCGCATTCTGCGCGGACTATTGATCATAAGACCCGCTTGCCAATCTTTTTCCATCAGGAGAAAACGCGACACTCCTAACACGCGCAGAATGCCCTTCGAGCGTCACTGTTGCTTTATCTATCTTCAATTCCCATATTTTAACCGTTTTATCCTCAGATCCACTTATCAATCTTTTCCCATCAGGAGAAAACGAGACACTCCTGACTCCCTGAGAATGGCCATTAATCGTTAGAGCTATATTGCCGTTCTCTAAATCCCATATTTTGATTGTTTTATCGAAAGACCCACTTGCCAATCTTTTTCCATCAGGGGAAAACGCGACACTCCTAACACGCGCAGAATGCCCTTCGAGCGTCACTGTTGCTTTGCTAGTCTCCAAATCCCATATTTTAACTGTATTATCGTAAGACCCGCTTGCCAATCTTTTCCCATCGGGTGAAAAGACAACACTCCATACTCCTGCAAAATGGCTTTTAAGCGTTAGAGTTACTTTGCTATTTTCCAAATCCCATATTTTAATGGTATGATCCTCAGACCCACTAGCTAGTCTTTTTCCATCGGGTGAAAAGGCAACGCTCCTGACCCCAGAAGTATGACCAACAAGAGTCTGAACTACATTGCCTGTCTCCAAATCCCATATTTTAACTGATTCATCGAACGATCCACTGGCTAGTCTTTTCCCGTCGGAGGAAAATGACACACTTCCTACCCAAAAAGAATGACCAATAAGCGTCAGAGTTGCTTTACCATTCTCCAAATCCCATATTTTAACTGTTTTATCATAAGACCCGCTTGCCAATTTTTTTCCATCAGGGGAAAAGGCGATACTCAAGATACTTCCAGAATGACCTTGGAACGCCCAGTAAGCTTCGTCGAGCTCTTTATCAAAAATCTTGATTGTGTTGTCGTCGAAACCAATGGCAATGCGTTTCCCGTCTGGCGAAAAGGCTACACTACTGACTCCACTTGAGTATCTTTCATGGTTCAAGGGCCAGAGAAGGGGCGGGTGGGCAGGGTTGTCATTGTAGTATAAAGCATCTAAGAGAGAGCGAGTGACCTGCAGGTTATCGTCATCCACAAACTGGTGGGCGAACTCGGCGAGGTGAAAGGCGGTGCTGCGACCGCCACGTTGGAGGGCGATGGTGCTTTTGTATGCTAGGTCATTGGCATAGGCTTGTAATGCCTGGCGCCGATTAGCTTCGGCAATGCTGTCAGCCCGAAGTTTTTCGCTAATTGCTTTTTGTTCAGCTTTCTCTGCTCTATTCTTTGCCTTAATTGCGTCATCTTTTGCCTTGTTCGCATCAACTGTCTGCTTTTTCAATCCAGCAAAAATCTCAGTATACAATTTATCAATATCTGCTTGCGAAGCACAGCCTTTTGCCGCTTCCACTTTTTTGACGGCCTCATCAAATTTGAGGTTTTTTGCCAAGTTACGGGCATCCTTTATTAGGCCGTCACAGCCCTGACCATTTGCAACGAATGGGGAGGAAGCAAAAATCAGTAATAAAAAATTGAGAGTTTGATTCATTTTATTTGAGTTGTGATTTGGGTAGTAATACTCCTATGGGGATGATTGTCAGGCACTAATTAAAATTTATCTTTAAATATTTCAAATATTTTCAAATACTCTTTTTTGGGAGCGCTCTTATATGAATTAATAAATTTAAAATATTCTTGATTTGATGCTTCAAAATAGCCGTTTTTTTTCCATAATATGCTTTTTAATAAATTAGATAAATAATCTTCTGGATTTGATTTTTGGTAAAAAAATAAATAGTTAATGCAAAAGATGCTTGCCATGTAGGTTCTTTCTTGATTGGCAGCGTCAGTCATATTCTTCAAATCAATAAGTGAATCAAAATTACCTAAAAATACTTCCAGGCATTTTTCATACATTTTCAAAGCCAATATTTGCGTTTCGTTATCGTTAACCAAAATATTTAGAGAAGTAAAATTCTCAATAGAAGGGTCTAAGTCTGAATCATATTGGACATTTAACGAATCTTCTCGAGGTGGTTTGTTAGCAAAAGCATTTTGGGCCATTCTATTAATATCCAAGGAAGCATTATATTCGTTTTTATGACTTAAAGCAAGTGACTTATTTAGTAAGTTAATTTCAATATTTTTATTACTTAGGGCTAAACAAGTATCTATGTATTTTATACAATCATTGTTGTTTCCGGTATAGTAATAATTTACTGATAAGCCCAGGTAAGTATTCAAAAGAATAGAATCTATTTTTAATGCATTTAAAATGGGTTTATAATTTATTAGTTCTTTATAATAACTTGATGACACATCATATTCTTTAATCAGAGCACAATCCACTCCCAGGAAATATAACGAGTTCATATACATTTTTGTGCTTTCAGAAAGCATATCGTCTTTTGTTGAATCTATTCCGTTTAAGCCCATAATTGTATTATAAGTTTTCAAAGCAAAGTCTTTCTTTTCTATTTCACTTTGCAAATTAACGTAAAGTCTTTCCTTCAATATTAAAGATAAATTTCTGTTGTTAATTAGAAACATCTTATTTATTTGAGATATTCTCTCGTTGGCTTTTTCTGTTTTAGCTATCTCTTCTTCAATTCGAAGTTTTGCCTCAACTGCTTGCTTTTTTGACAACACTGCATCTATCGTCTGCTTTTTCAATCCCGCAAAAACCTCTGAATACAACTTATCAATGTCAGTTTGCGTGGCACAACCTTTAGCTGCTTCTACCTTTTTAACAGCTTCATCAAATTTAAGGTTTTTTACCAATGTACGAGCATCTCTGATTAAGCCGTCGCAACCCTGTCCATTTGCTATGAATGGTAAAAAAGAAGCAAAAATCAGCAAAAAAAAATAGAGATTCTTTTTCATGCTATTTGAGTTTGGATTTTAGTTTAATAATATCTGGGTCAGCAGGAGCCATTTTTTCCAAAATATTTAGAGAGTCTCGTGCTAAGTCAAAGGCTTCGCCTGTAATAAAACCTCGGATTTTTGATTTAAGCGCTATTATTCTATTGCGCTTATTGATTTCCTCGGCTGCTTTGCGTTTTTGTTCAGCTACTAAGAAGGCATCTAATTTCTCCTGGGCGTCCTTTTTTGATGCTTCGGCTTGTTTTTGAGCAGAAAAAGCCCAAAACATGGCGAATATGGCCAAGATGGCTACGCCCCCTGCTAAAATCGCAAACATTCGTGCCCGCTTTTGGCCATTTTCTGCCTCATTTTTTAACCGCTCCGCTTCCTTTGCCCTTTGCCGCTCTGCCTCCAATTCCCTTTCCCTTGCCTCCGCCTCCAAACGCAGCCGCTCCGCCTCTGCCCTTTCCACCGCCAACAATTCCGCCTCCTCAATAGCTTTAAAACTTTCTAGCACCGGAGCCACCAAGGTATCGTGGCTGATTTCGTAATACAGTTCCCCCTTCCGGGTCTCCCGTTTGAGCAGGCGCTCGCTGTGCAGCAGTTCCAGGCTGGCCTGCTGCACCCCGTACTCGTCGCGCATAGCCGAAGCTTCCATCATAATCCGCCGCCCATTGCGGATCAGGCCACGGGCCAATAGTTTTTGAACGGCTTCCTGCTCGGCGGCGGGGATTTTTTCGAGTACCGCCTGGTAAAACTCATTGATGATCTGCTCAATGCCTTCGGTGCCTCCGTAAAAAGCAGGTGTAATTTGAAAACCCGCAGTCTCTTTTTGCCGGATGACCTTGCCTTCCAGGTACTGGCACACCATCTGCAACTGAAAAGCGGCGATTTCGCCGAGTTGCACTGCGTTTTGCTGCGCGGACGGCGCACTACCCCCCCCAAGACTGGAAGCCCCTTTGCGTCCCAGGGCTTCCAAAATGCCTTCAAGTGCCTCGGGACTGTACCCAAACTCGGGCGAAGCAAAATCACCGGGCATGGCCGCCGGGCGCGTGATGGCCGACTCGGCGCACTCGGGGTCGAGCGGGCGCAATTGGAAACGGCAGCGCAGGATGGCCGGAATGTCTGCCGACAATTCGTCCAAGAGGTAAAGGAAATCGGAGCGGAGGCTGAACACAAACTTGGCCTGCGGCGGGCTGGCCACTTCCGGGGCCAAACCTGCCGGGGGGCGGCGATTGACGATGGCGGCAAACTGGGCAATAAAAGCAGCCCGTTGTTCGGGTGCGTATAGCGTGAAAAGTTCCTCAAACTGGTCGAACACAAAGACAGGCTTGAACACCTCGCCCAAATCCACGTACCAAAAGCGGCTGAAGTATTCCCAGAGGCTACGGTCTTCGGGCAGCTCGGCGGGGAGGTAGCCGCCTTCTTTGAGTTGGGTGCAGACCTGCGCTTCGGGGCTTTCAGCGGGGTTGTTGAGGCGGATGAACACGGGTTTGTACTGGTTTTCTTCCAGTTCGGGGCAAACGCCCGCCTGCAAGAGGGAAGTTTTACCCGAACCCGATTCGCCAAACAGCACCACCAAATCGTTGAGCACGATGAGGCGGAACAGCTCTTGTTTTTCGTCTTCACGGCCAAAAAACAAATGCCGGTAATCGCTCGTAAAGGAGCGCGACCCTGGGTAGCGGTGCATCATTTGGCGCGTTTTTTACGGTCAAAAATCTTTTTGCTCCAGCCGCTCAATTGTGTCACGGTATCGGCCAGAGCCGTTTCGGGGTTCTCCTGTTTGTCCAGGGCGCTCAAGTTGCGCGGCAGGATGGTGGCTTTGAGCTGCTCAAGCGAGGTGCCTTCCCAAACGCAGGAGCGCATGAGCAGGGGAATGACCACGGTTTCTTTGGCCTCGTGGCGGCGCAGCGCGAGTTGGAGCTGCTGGTCAATTTGGTCGGAACCAAAAAAATTGGCCGTGATCAGGGGTAAAATGATGTCGGCTTCCTGGATGCGTTGGGTAATTTCCTGGTCTTTTTCGGCACCAGCCAGCAATTGGCTTTCATCCCAGGTTTCGATAAATTCGGTGCGTTTGATGGGGTTGAGTTGGGTGTCCAGGGCCGTTTTTACGGCCTCGTCTTCGGGGGCGTACATCAGGAAAACTTTGAGTTTGCCTGAAACTGGGGTGCTCGGTAGCTCGGGTTGGGCTATCGCAGCCTGGATGTCGGCCAAAAACTGTTCGGCGGGTGTACCCTCAAAGTGCACATCGAAATTATTTTTGTAAAAAAAATGGGTCAGTTCACCAATGTCCTTGGGGTTTTGCAAGGCGTAGGTCTCCTTCTGGCGTTGGTAGCGCCCGATGAGGTGCAGGATGAGGCGCAGGTGCCATTCGTTGAAATCAAACCCGAGAAAAACAAAGGTTTTGTCAAACTGCTGCCCCAGGCCCTTGTCCTTTACCGAGGTAAAATGGATGGCCACCTTGTTTGGGATACCTGCGGTGTTTTCCTGTTGCAAAATAGCGTCGAGAAAGGCCAATTGGTCGCGTTCGGTGACGATCATCGAGTCGGGTTGCCGTGCATCTCCAAACAATTGATAAACCAACGGTGCATCGGAGCGGATGTCCTTTTCCTCAAAACGAATGCTGTTGTTGTGTGTCGGGTTGGCGTAGTGATAATAAAAACACTTGGTGTCAAACTTGTTTTCACCCTCCAGGGCCTGCTCCAGGTAGGGCGCATGGCCAGTCTCTACGATAAAATGGAAGGGCATTTGGGCCAATTGTTGGTAGACCGGAAAATCGGAAAAGCTGTATTGTTCGTAAAATTCAGCGATGAGGGTATAGAGTTCCGCCTGTGCGTTTTCTTCTGAATAGGAGGAGCGTTTTTGCTTTTCCTGCAAAAAAATCCTGTCTTCCAGGGTTTTGGCGAGGTAGGGCAGGCTTGGGTTCGGGAGCAAATGCAGTTGGGGGTCTCGGCTCTGGAGCAGGGTTACTAGGTGTTCACAAAGGAGAGTTTGCAGCGAAACGCGCTGTCCGTTGCGCAGCATCGTCACTGCATCTGGGCCGAGCACGAGGATGGCACGGCCGTTTTGGATGTTGCGGGCGAGGTCGGTCCAGTTTTGATCGGGCATTTTTTAGCAATTTACATGGTGGTGCTTTCGGAGTAAAAATAATATAAAATTGTTAAGATGCACGCTGTGTTGTATGTCTAAAACAGTCGATTATTCACAAAGTCGCACGTTGCATGCGAGATCGTGCTTTTGCCTAAAAACCCCCGACCCCTACAGGGCTACGATTAGGACACAGAAAATGCTAATTTTGTAAGACATAATGAACAATGATGAAACAGGTATTTAAGAATGTAAGAATAAAAAAACGCTTTGAGTGT
>JAIYAV010000004.1 GCA_027488855.1 Saprospiraceae bacterium | reverse complement strand
TTTTTCGGATTGGATCAATTGGTTTTGTGTAGCTTTCAAAATAGTAAGTGCATCTTCAGCTCTCTTTTTTTCAGTTTGAATTTGAATCAAATTGAGTCTGGCTTGTTCTGCCTGTGCTTCCGCTTTTTGAAGGTCAAGGAAACGGGTATAGGTCTGCTCAAACACTATGGCAAAGCGTTTAAAAATATCCCATGCTTCTGGTACTGGAACACCAGTAATAAATACCATGTTTCCTTGCTTAAAATTGACAATATGGTTGATTTGAAAAGTGGGAAGAATATAACCTCTTTGTAAAAAATCCTTTAATATTTCAGCAAAATCAGGAAGACTCCCCATATACTGATAATGAGCTGCTAATGCCTCTCCGCTAACTTCTTCTACATAAAAAATCTCACCTTTTTGCTTTGATTCATATTGACGTATAAAGGATGGGCTTTCTGTTAGGGGTATTCTAAAAGGGGGTTGCAGAATATCATTACTACTCATCCATCCAGTGCAAATCTTTTCCTCTTTTTCCCAAATATTATAACCGCAACTCCATGCTGGGATCCCCAAAGCTTGTACTTGTTGAAATAATAAGTTAGCTGTTTCACCTAGTTCATTACTATGCTGCATTGCCATTGTCCTACTACGCACCCGCTCCAATGCCACTTCAATCTGTGCTTCTCTTGCTTGTACTTCGGCTTTTTGGAGGTCAAGGAACCGAGTATAAGCCTGTTCAAAAACAGCAGCGAAGCGTTGCAAAATCTGCGCTTTTTCTTCAGCGAGCGGTGTTGGCCCCCAGTGCAAGGCTCCATGTTTCATGAACGCCAATGAAAAAATTACCGATTCACCTGCACGCATCCATTGCTGTTCGGCAGCAGGGAATTTTTTATAATCATTGTGCTCAAACATCTGTTCGTCGTAGGATTTTTTCTCGTCGCCAGCCAAGGTATAAACGAGGTATTTTTGGCCATTTCGCCAAGCTTCGAATTGAGCATCGTAACAAGGATTTTTGAAGTAATTGACCCGGTAACTTTCAGGATATTTCAGGTGGTCAAAGCCAGCTACCCAATGCTCCATGCTGCTGCTTTCGTCATGCATAATCATAATGGTGCTGGCACCGTACTTAAAATCAAGTTTCTGGAGTTCTTCGTACAGCGTATCCGCTACATCCATTACTTCATTGCTGTGCTGCATGCTCAGTGCTCTGGCCCGTACCCGATCCAAGGAGGCTTCGACTAGTAATTCGCGATTTTTCTCTGATATTTCAGCGGTGCGCTCGGCGACTTGGTGTTCGAGCGTTTCGTTTTGGGTGGCTAGGATGGTTTGTTTTTCTATTGAAAGTGTTTCGACTTCAGAGAGCTTCTGGGCAAGGAATCTATTGTTCAGCGCGACCTCATATCCAGAATAAATAGATACGGCAATGGGGATGCTCAATATTGCAATGTTGTAGGCGAGGTCGGCAATGGTGTAAAATGAATTAAATATAGTTTTATTCAAACCATTCGTAAAAACCAGGAACATGAATGCTAACCAAGAGATGGCAAAACTTATTCCCCCAGCCGCAATAATCAACGTTCCCTTTTTTCGTCCCTTTACTGATTTTAGCGTGATTCTTACAATCTCAATGTGTATAAAATTAGGGATAATTAGTCCGATAATAGTCGTATTGTAATAAATTGAAGCTTGGGATACAATGCTCAGCACTACTAAGCCAAGGAGAGACCAGTAGAGCCAGTTCCTTTTTTGTCCGAATAAAGCATATAAAGCTGTCAACATGCAAAAAATCCCAATCAGGTAGAACCCTTCTGAAGACAATAACAGGTAGGAAATGCTACTAACCTTTGTTGGTCCTTCTCCTAATAATTGGGAAATATCAGTAATTGGGACAAAGATGGCAAACAGGCTAAAATACAAATAGGCAATCCTTGATGGGTAAAATGTATAAAGAGATAAATATCCAATTAAAAGGATGATGAATATCCCGAACCTAAAATGTACAAGATTGGATAATCGGGTGTAATGTTTTCTATATTGATATTGAGCGCTATCCAGGTAATTGAACCTAATGGAAAATACTGGATTTTTTCGCAGTAGTACATTGGTGTATCTTACATTGGGCTGGAGGGTATATCTTATCGCCAAATCAAGCGTGGAATCATGATTGAAGTAAGGAACAGGTTTATTGGCAGGATCAAATGCTTGGATTTTTTCGGGATCACTACTTATTACGCCAAAACTCCACACTCTTGATCCATTTGCATACAATTCACTGGCACCAGACTGTGAAGTAGAAAAGGATAGTAATCTATTTTGAAGTTTGCTGCCCAGGCGTAAATGCAAACGAAACCAGCCAACCCCGGATGGTTTAGGTATTCCGGACAATTCGTCAAAAATATCCTTCGTTGGATCAATATCCTGCCACTTTGAATCATCAAACTCAGCCTTCGCCCATTCCGCGTTGTCCCCCGCATGCCATTTCCAACCTTGGTTCAACAAAATGCCTTCTTTGGGCAGGCTATCGATGCGAAAAACCTCCCTTTTTTGTGCAAAGACAAACAAGGGAAACAGGAGCAAAGAGAAGATTAAATTCCGCATGACAAAGGGTTTTAGGGCGTGTATTATCGGAGTAAATGCTTTTTGCAAAATACAGAAAAAACCCTGCCCCATTTTCGATAGATAAAAACGAGGCAGGTACAAATCCTGCTAGTTTTAGGTGTTTTGATTCAAAAAAATTAACGGGGTTTAGTAGTTCAGCGGATTGTTATCATTGTGATTGCATTCTGCTGAATTGATGATTCAAAGTTGGGTAAATCATCACAAGGATAAAAGAGCTTTTTTCCGAGTGGTGAGAATCTTTGTCCGAATGGTAAGAAATGGGTTCCGAAAGAAATTAGGGAAATTTTAGACCTGCTCCAAGGTCATTACAAATGTAGTGCCCTCCCTTTCATTGGAAACCACTTCGAGTGTCCCGCCATGCCCCTTCGTCACAATATCATAAGCCAAACTTAGCCCCAGACCAGTGCCCTGCCCAGTCGGCTTGGTGGTGAAAAAGGGCTGAAAGATTTTGTCTTTGATGGAGTCTGGGATGCCGTTGCCGTTGTCTTGGACCATAATCAGGATTTGATTGTCAATTTTCTGGGTGGAAATGGTAACGGTGGGCACATACGATTGGGCACCCGCGAGGGGTGCCCCTACGGTACTTCGGCTACGCTCAGCAACCGCATAAAACGCGTTGTTGATCAAATTCAACAGCACCCTGCCAATGTCCTGTGGAATGACTTCCACCTTAGGCAAATCCGAATCAAAATGCGTTTCCATTGCGGCATTAAAACTGCTGTCCTTGGCGCGCAGACCATGGTAAGCCAGGCGCAGGTATTCATCGGCGAGGGCGTTGATGTCTGTGGGCTCTTTTACCCCTGTACTCGCCCGTGAGTGTTCCAGCATACCTTTGACGATGGAGGAAGCGCGTTGGCCGTGGTGGTTGATCTTTTCCAGATTTGTTTTTAGATCCGTAGCGATGGCAATAGCCTCGATAGTATCTCCTTTTTCCAGCTCTTCGTGCATCTCATCCAGCATCTCGGCGCTGACTTCAGCGAAGTTGTTGACGAAGTTGAGCGGGTTTTGAATTTCGTGGGCGATGCCCGCGGTGAGTTCACCGAGGGAGGCTAGTTTTTCGGATTGGATGAGTTGGGCTTGGGAAGCTCTGAGTTCGGCGGTACGTTGTTCCACCTGCCGTTCGAGGGTTTCGTTTTGGGAGGATAGAATTTGTTGTTTTTCGAAAGCAAGGGCTTCATTTTCATGTAACTTTTGTTGTAACATACTATTGGTAAGACCAGATTCATAACCTAAATAAATTGCAACAGCAATGGGGACACTATAGAAGGCAATTTCAAAGTAGTAGAGTGGTTGATTTGGAGAAATCAATCCATAAATTTGGAGAATGAACATTACCCAAGATATTAAATAAACTACTCCACCTATCGCAATTATCCAAGCTCCTCTTTTATTGCCTAAGAATGCTTTTATGGCTGCTACTAAAACGGCTAAATTAGCCATTGTAAAGAATCCTATACTAAAAAAGAGGAAACCATTTTTGACCCATATACTAGAAGGAATACTCAAGAGCCCAATAATTATTATGCTGTAAAATAGTAAATCTAGGTTCTGCTCCATCAAATCGTAAACGGCTTTTAGTAAGATAAACACAGTTGCAATTTGAACTATCAATAAAAAACAATCTATGTAAAACCAATATATCAGGTGTTCATTTTTATTTTCTAAATCAAAAACATACCAAATAAATGCATAAAAAAGGGCATAGAGTGAAAAATAGAGATAAACTTTTTTTGATTTATTGAATAAAAAAAGGGCAAAATAAAGAACTCCTAAAAGCAAAAACAGACTGAACCTAGCAATAGTGCGCTCATCATTTGAGCCAAATAATTGATAACTTAACTCCGTTGCATGATAAGGCGTGATAAGTCTTAAATGTAAAAAATGGTACGAATGACTAAACATTCTGCTATAAAGCATTCGGGGATGTAGCGTATACCG
Organism: Saprospiraceae bacterium; assembly: GCA_027488855.1. Lineage (GTDB taxonomy): Bacteria > Bacteroidota > Bacteroidia > Chitinophagales > Saprospiraceae > Haliscomenobacter. The sequence goes on along the minus strand of JAIYAV010000004.1, from coordinate 4,408 downwards.
TACCGCCAATACTTGTACACTATCCTTATTGCAAGGAAAAGAAAAAGATTTGTATCTAGGGTTGATGGCCTCTATTTTTCTAAAATTTTGAGAAATTTTACCGATTTTATGAATTAATTTTCCATTGATATATATTTCACTTGCTCCTGACTGCCTAACCATTATTACCATTTGGTTGAGTAAATCTTGGTTAATTGATAGATGTAGCCTAAACCAATTTATGCCCTTAGGAATAACGGGCATGCTAGATACTTCTTGAGAAGGATCAATACTTTCCCACTGGCTATCATCAAAATTAAATTTAGCAAAGTCAGGATCATCACCGATGTGCCAACGCCAACCTTTATTGAGTACCACTCCCTCCTTAGGCAGGCTATCGATACGGAAAACTTCCCGTTGTTGGGCGAAGATGTAAACTGGCAATACAAGTAAGAGGAGTAGTATTTTTTTCATGACCCGAGGTTTGTAATGTTAATGGGCAGTTGAATTTCAAAAGTGGTTTCTGCTCTGGGTATGCTTGATACGGTTAGTGTCCCCCCATGCCCCTTCGTCACAATATCATAAGCCAAACTCAGCCCCAGACCAGTGCCCTGCCCAGTCGGCTTGGTGGTGAAAAAGGGCTGAAAGATTTTGTCTTTGATGGCGTCGGGGATACCGGGGCCGTTGTCTTGAACCATAATCAGGATTTGATTGTCAATTTTCTGGGTGGAAATGGTGACGGTGGGCACATACGATTGGGCACCCGGGAGGGGTGCCCCTACGGTACTTCGGCTACGTTCAGCAACCGCATAAAACGCATTGTTGATCAAATTCAGCAACACCCGCCCAATGTCTTGTGGAATGACTGAAACCAGGGGCAAATCTGGATCAAAATTCGTTTCCAGCGTTGCATTGAAACTACTGTCTTTCGCCCGCAAGCCGTGATAAGCCAGCCGCAGGTATTCATCAGCCATGGCGTTGAGATCGGTGGGTTCCTTTACACCTGTACTCGCCCGCGAGTGTTCAAGCATACCTTTTACGATGGAGGAGGCACGTTGGCCGTGGTGGTTGATTTTTTCGAGGTTTGTTTTTAGATCAGTAGCAATGGCAATTGCCTCGGTGGTATCGCCTTTTTCCAGCTCTTCGTACATTTCGTCCAGCATTTCAGTGCTGACTTCGGCGAAGTTGTTGACGAAGTTGAGCGGGTTTTGAATTTCGTGGGCGATGCACGCGGTGAGTTCACCGAGGGAGGCTAGTTTTTCGGATTGGATGAGTTGGGCTTGAGTGGAGCGGAGCAGGTTGAGGGTACTTTGAATTTCTTCTTTTTGAGTTAACAAAAGTGCATTGGCAACTTGTTTTTGATGGTTGTTGCGGTAAAGGATGAACACGATCAACAAAACAACTCCCAAAACGGCCAGCAGCGCATAGAGCCTGACTCGATTTATAAAAGCAGTCTCCCGGGCTACGATCATCCTTTCGTTTTTTGCAGCCCGTTCCCGTTCTTCAAAGGCTAATTTTTCGATCTGTCGCCCTTTTTCTTGACTAAAAAGACTGTCTTTTGTTGTTGAAGCGATGACAAGGTAATGAAGTGCTTCTGCGGCATTTGAGTTTTTGTACAATTCAAAAAGTAAATTTGCGGCCTGAATGAGGTATATATTTCGTTTTCTTTCTTGCAGGATTTGAAGGGCCTTTTTGGCACAATACCTGGCTGAATCCAACTCATTTTTATCATAGTAAATACGAGCCATTCCCAGGTAAGCCTGTCCATCATTACTTCCATTGGCTGGGAAGGCTTGGCTGATGGTGGCTATTGAACGACGAAAATAGCTCATGGCAAGTTCTTGCTGGCCTTTTTGGTAATGTACCTCACCGAAATACACATAAAAGCTATTGGGGGGGAGGGGTATGGCTGATTGCAAAGCGTACTCATATCCTTTTTGAAGATAGACTAGTGCTGAGTCTGGCATGCCAGAGTCCTTATAAGCATAACCGATGATGGTATTGATGGGAATAGAGCTTTGGGATAAGTTCATTTTTTCCATTAGTTTTTTGCATTCGGCATAGTACTGTAGTTCTCTTTGGTGGTCAAACTTACCATACGCATAACCCAAATAAGCCAATGCATAAGCCAATTGTACTGAATCTTTGTTCTTTTCACACAGTCGCTTCGTTTCCATCAGGATCAAGATGGACTTATAATAGTTTCTTTCAACTGAAATAAACGCTACCCAGTTGCCACACAAAATCGCCCCTTTATCATACTGTATCCGTTTGGCCAAAGCCAATCCTTTCATCCCGTAATCAATAGCGGCTCGGCCTTGAGAAGCTTTCATCAACTTTTCATACAACAAGACTTTGGTAGTATCACTTTTTGCTTTGGCAAATTCTTGTTTTAAACTGTCCAAAATAGGGGTTTGCCCAAATCCAAGACTGAGCTTAAAAAAGACCAAGCACAACAAGGGTAGATTTTTCATGCGCAAAGGTGATTGTTTTGTTGGGAATATCTGAGTATCTACTTCAGCGCAGCCATCTTCACCTCCTGCTTCTGCGCACAATACGCACAAGTAGTCGCCGCTGCGTCATAAACATGCTCCTCAAAAAATACGCTACGTTCCTGGCACACCACGGGGCAACTCTTCAAATGTACGATGCCGTTGTGATCGTGGCCTGGCTCGTCCCATTGTTTCAGGACTGGCGTTTTGTAAGCTCCACAGCTTTGGATGGCGGCGATCAAAACCAGGATGAACCAGTAATTGCGAGTGGTTTGAATGTACGTTTTCATGGTATAGCGATTAAAGTGATTAAAAAATGATGATGGATTAAAAATACAGCAAGGATCACTTCAACGCTATGGTGAATCTCCGAACAGACAGTATGGCTTTCCGATTGGTAAGAATTGGCCTCCGAATGAAATGCTGGGCAGTGCCAAAGCCTGGAGATTGGCACTGCCCAACGGCAGGGTCGATTGGTTCTAATGTTGAAATGCTAAACATTTGATTTTGGCTGCGCCAAAAAGATAATTCACCACGACGTACACGACGATCACGACGTTTTGCTCCGCACCACACGACGCTTGCGTCGTGTTCAAATCGCGCAAAGCGCGAAAACGTCGTGATCGTCGTGTCGTCGTGGTGAATAAAACAAGCAGCGAAGCTGCGCTTTAGCCGCTCGAATTTGAACCAATCGAACCTGGCCCAGCGGGAGGGATTTAGCCCTGCAAACACTCAAACACCAGGCGATAAAAATCAGGATGTGATTGCCAGGTTTGCCCCGTCACATACCGCCCATCCTGTACAGCTTCGGATTTGCCCACAAAAGTGCCGCCGCAGGATTCCACCTCAAAACGCACGTTCTCGTAACAGGTCAAGGTTTTACCTTTCACCAAGCCTGCTGCGGTCAAAATTTGAATGCCGTGGCAAATGGAAAAAATGTACTTCTCGTCGCGGTCGAATTCCCGTACGATGTCAAGCACTTTGGCATCGTGGCGCAAAAACTCGGGTGCCCGGCCACCCAGAAGCAATACGGCCAGGTAATCCTGGGTGTTGACTTCGGAAAAAGCGATATCCGATTCCACCAGATAGCCCGGTTTTTCGATGTAAGTGTCCCAACCCGGTTCAAAATCATGGATGACCAGATTCATGCGTTTTTTGCTGGGTGCAGCAATAACGGACTGGTAGCCAGCTTCTTCAAAGCGGTGCTTGGCATAAAGGCATTCGTAACTTTCGCCGGCATCTCCGGTGATGATGAGAATTTTTGCTTTGGTGGACATAATGTCGTTGTTTGTTTATTGTCGTTATTTGGATTTATTAGAACTGCAATGTATGCGTTTTTACAGCGAATCGAATAACACCTCCATGGTCAAATCACGCTGAATGGTGTTGTAGAAATATTCATTTTTCTTCACCCCAAAACTAGTCATCATGGTGAGGAAGAGGGTTTTTCGAGTATCTGTTTTCGCTGCAAATACCTGTTTTTTTGCATCAAGTTGTGCAGCGTACCTTTTATCAATGACAAATTCTGCGTTGGCAAATTTAATTTCAATGAGGTTGATGCAGTTGTCTGCCCGGTCGAGTAGCAGGTCAATTTGTGCACCTGGATCAGCGCCTTTTCCTTCACTGCGCCAGATGGATTGTTCTGTATATACGCCTGCAATTCCGAGTCCTTTTTTGATTTGAGCCACATGTTTGAGGCAAATGTTTTCAAATGCAAATCCGCACCAGCTTCGATAAGCAGGACTTTGTGATTGATTAAGCCAAGCACCTTCTCCGAATGCTTTGGTATTTTCGATGAATTTTAAGTAAAAAATGGTGTACTCGTCACATAACTTATAGACTACGTCTTTGGTCACTTTACCAAATGGATTAAACTGTTGAACAAAACCAGATTCCAATAGCTCCTCCAGCATTTTACTTGTTGATCCCCCGGATTG
>JAIYAV010000156.1 GCA_027488855.1 Saprospiraceae bacterium | reverse complement strand
CTCGGTAGCCAAAGAAGAAGAAGCAATCGCCGAGCCACAACCAAAGGTTTTGAACTTCGCGTCCACAATGGTGCTGGTGCTTGGGTCTACTTCAATTTGCAAGCGCATGACGTCACCACACTCGGGTGCGCCAACTAGGCCAGTGCCTACGGTTGCTTTACTTTTGTCCAAAGTTCCTACGTTGCGAGGATGTTGGAAGTGTTCGAGAACTTTATCGGAATATGCCATGATTTTAGCGTTTTTTTTAGTTAATTAATGTTCGCTCCACTGAACAGTGGTCAGGTCAACACCTTCTTTGTACATTTCCCAGATTGGGCTCAAGTCACGCATGTGGTTTACCCCTGCGCTCACTTTTTCAATCACGTAGTCGATGTCTTCTTCCGTAGTGAAACGGCCAAGGCTGAAACGTAGTGAAGAGTGCGCCAAATCATCTCCCAAGCCCAGCGCTACCAGTACATACGATGGCTCCAAAGAGGCCGAGGTACAGGCAGAACCCGAAGAAAGGGCAATGTTTTGGTTGAATGTCATCATCAAACCTTCTCCTTCTACATGTTTGAAGGAGATATTGGTCACGTGTGGCATGCGGTGTTCGCGGCTGCCATTCACGTAGATTTCTTCCAAATTGTCCTGGAAAGCTTTTTCCAGACGGTCGCGCATTTTGCTCAGGCGGGCTGCATCTTGATGCATTTCCGCTTTGGCAATTTCGGCTGCTTTACCAAAACCAACAATCCCCGGTACGTTCAAGGTTCCCGAACGCATGCCGCGCTCGTGGCCACCGCCGTCCATTTGAGCCGTCACCTTTACACGTGGGCTTTTACGACTCACATACAAAGCACCTACACCTTTAGGACCGTACATTTTGTGAGAAGTAAAGGCCATCAGGTGTACGCCCATTGCTTTGGGGTCAACGGGGATTTTACCCACTGCCTGCACAGCATCACTGAAGAACAATACTCCTTTGCGAGCGCACAGTTCGCCAATTTCTTTGATGGGTTGGATCACGCCGGTTTCATTGTTCGCCCACATGATCGACACCAGAATGGTGCTGGGTTTCATGGCAGCTTCCAACTCAGCCAAATCGATCAGACCTTCGGCATTCACTTGGAGATAAGTTACTTCCGCACCTTCTTTCTCCAATTTTTTACAAGTATCCAACACCGCTTTGTGCTCCGTGGTCGCAGTTATGATGTGGTTGCCTTTGCTGGCGTACATCTCGAATACACCTTTGATTGCCAAGTTATCGGACTCGGTAGCTCCAGATGTAAAGATGATTTCTTTAGGATCAACATTGATCAGTGCTGCGATCTGTTCGCGAGCATAATCTACTCCTTCTTCCGCTTCCCAACCAAATGGGTGGTTACGACTGGCCGCATTCCCCGGCATCTGATAAAAATAGGGCAACATTGCCTCCACTACCCGTGGATCGGTGGGAGTTGTAGCGTTGTTGTCCACGTACACGCGGCGTGTATCCTTGGTCATGATCTAAGTTTATTTAGATTGAATCTAATCTTATTGAAAACTGACACAAAGATAACGATTGGCCGGAAAAAAAGTTCTAATTAAATAAAAAATCATTGCATGTGGAAAACTTTTACTTATTAGGTCAAAGCTTTTGGCGTTCTAAGGTAATTATTTCGGGGTTGCGTTTATTTTTACCCAGCTTTTAGTTTGTATTGAATTCTTTAGCAAAAAATATGCTCTGACCATGTCATCAACAACTTCTCGTCGCAAGTTTCTCAAAATGTCTTCACTTGCAGCTGGCGCAGGATTCCTGCCCAATACTGAAATTATTGGCGCGCCGAATCTACGCAAAGGCCCTCTGGTGGATAAAGTGCGAATCGGTTTCATTGGCACGGGTATGCGGGGCCGCAACCACGTAGAACTCGCGCTGCTCCGCAAAGACTGCGATGTAGTGGCCATTTGTGACATCGATCCCAAGGCCATCGCCATCACGCAAAAAATGATCAGCGATGCGAAGAAGCCTGCGGCTGCGGTTTACGGCGACAAGGGTGAGCGAGATTTCCTGCGCATGCTGGACAAACAAAAACTGGACGCGGTGATCATTGCCACCCCCTGGGAATGGCATACCGAGCAGTCCATAGCTTGTATGAAACGGGGCATTTATGTGGGCAGCGAGGTGTGTGGCGGTTTTTCCCTCGACGAATGTTGGGAATTGGTCAACACCCACGAAGAAACTGGATCGCACCTGTTTTTCCTCGAAAACGTTTGTTACCGTCGCGATATCATGGCGGTGCTGAACATGGTACGGCAGGATATGTTTGGTGAAATCCTTCACCTGGAAGGCGGCTATCAGCATGACCTGCGCGAAGTCAAATTCAACGATGGAATAAATCCTTATGGCGGCGGGGTAGAATTTGGCGACAAGGGCTTCAGCGAGGCCAAATGGCGCACCACCCACTCCCTGCACCGCAACGGCGACCTCTACCCTACCCACGGCATCGGCCCGGTAGCCAAAATGATCGACATCAACCGGGGCAATCGCTTCGTACACCTGACTTCCACCGCTTCCAAACCCCGTGCCTTGAATGAATATGTAGCCAAACACCCCAAAGGTGGCCCCAATCATCCCAACGCCAACCTCGAATGGAAATTAGGCGATATAGTGACAAGTGTCATCAAATGTAATAATGGTGAAACCATAATTTTGAGCCACGATACCAACGCCCCGCGGCCCTACTCACTCGGTTTCCGGGTGCAAGGCACCAAAGGGATTTGGATGGACGTCAACAAGTCGCTCTACATCGAAGGCACCAGCCCCAAGGCGCACGCCTGGGAAAAAGCGGATGATTACCTCACGAAGTATGATCACCCCCTTTGGAAGCGATACGAAAACGACGCCCAAGGCGCAGGACACGGTGGCATGGACTTTTTTGTGCTCAACTCCTTCATCGAGTGCGTGAAGCAAAATGCCCCCGCCCAAATCGACGTCTACGACGCGGCAACTTGGCTGGCCATTACCCCGCTGTCGGAAGCGAGTATCGCTACCGGTAGTTCCGCCCAGACCTTCCCCGACTTTACGCGGGGGCGCTGGATGAAGAAGAAAAATGATTTTGCAACCGGAGCTTATTAGAGATGAGAGATGAAAGATGAGAGATGCTACCGCAGAGACGTAGACAAGGTCATCGTCAAAAACGCTGCGGTAGCATCTTTCATCTTTCATCTCTCATCTTTAATTTCATCTTTCATCTCTCATCTTTCCTGCTATGTTTCCAGAAACCCACTACGCCGATTGGCACCAACAACTCGAAAAAGACCTCAAAGGCAAACCCTGGACTGATTTGCAATGGCACCTGGGTGAGGGTATTGTAGTTGACCCTTTTTATCATCCTGACCAGTATTTCCCCCAACGTTTGCCATTACTGGCCGGGCAATCTCAAGGCTCTTGGGAGATCGGGGAGGGTATACTTGTGGCTGAGCTCAAAACCACCAATCAGGAAATTTTGGCGGCGCTGGAGGGTGGAGCCGAGGCATTGGAATTGAGCCTCGATAGGTCAATGGGTACTGATGATTGGGCAGTTTTGTTGGAAAACGTGCAACTGGAGTACATTGCGCTGAATCTGGTTTTGCAGCGGGTAGAACCGGAGCCCGGTGTTTTTTTAGAGGGTTTGCACCGCTACATTACTAAGCAAGGATTTGCACTTGAAAAACTGCGCGGTTCAGTCGATTTTGGCCAAGCCATCGTTTCTATTGCTGCGCTGCAAAAGGATTTGCCAAGCTTCAAACTGGGCGTCGTCAACGGCCTAGCCTTGCACCAGGGGCATGCGGCGAGTGCGCAAGAGTTGGCTGGTTTGTTGCAGGCAGGGGAAGTTTATTTAGCGGCAGCGTCAAGTACTGAGTTGGAAACAGTAGCGCAAAGTATCCTCTTCAAGGTAGCCGTGGGCAAAAGTTATTTTGTGGAAATTGCGAAATTGCGGGCATTGCGCATCCTTTGGAGCAACGTGTTGAAAGCGTATGGGGTGCAAAATCCTGGGGTCACCATTGCTGCCCATTTTGCGCCGGATTCACAAGACGAAAATGCCAATACCAACCTGATTCGGGCGGCAACGCAAGCCATGTCGGCCATCATTGGCGGCGCACAGGAATTGTACGTGCTACCGTCCAACGTGGGTGCAGGCGAGTCCCCTACCCCCTTCACGCGGCGGATTGCCCGCAATGTGCAGCACCTGCTACGCCAGGAAAGTTACCTGGACAAAGTGCAAGACCCGGCGGCGGGAAGTTTTTACATCGAAAAATTGACGGAGGAATTGGCGGAAAAGGCTTGGACGGTTTTTCAGCATCAGTAGGTTTTGTTGTGTTCGCTCTTTCCTGGCCAAAAGCCCCTCAATCCGCAATCCCTGTATAGGCAATTTTTAACAATTTTTGAGTCTCAGTCCCTTCCGTACTCTTGGAAATCACCGCGCCCCAGCCGCCGCCTTCCGAGCGATAATAATAACTGATGCTGATCAGTTGACCCGTTTTGTCGCGTTCCACTTTCAGCTCATCCGACCAGGCTTGTTCCTTTTTATCGGGGTTGGGAATGATGGTTTCAACCGCCCGGTTTACTTTGGGGTACAGCAATTTAGGTGGGATGTTCATCAGTAATTTGGCAATCAAGAACGCCTCCTGCCAGTTTTGAGTAGACAAATGAATCGAACTTTCTGAAGAGTAAATTCCCCCATAGTCCATCGTGTGCTCTTCGTGCAGAACGGTGGCGTCGGGAACTTCCCGGAGCTTTTCCACATACGTTTCGATCTTGTACTCGCCCTCTGTATTGATGGCCTTTTTGGGTGCTGGGAATTTGGATAGGTAGCCGTCAAATACAAAGCCCGTTTTGTCACCGTACTTCACTTTGGCCATCCCCCCGCTCAGCTGGTCGATGTTCATGTTCTTGGCTGCTGGGGCGGTAATCAAGGTTACTTTTCCTCCCAGCGGAACCAGGTCCAATTTGGCAGAATTGGGATCGGCATCTTTGCGCAAGTTCAGGCCACTGGGCGCTAAGACGTAGTAAGTAGTCGTATCTTCCACAAAGGACGAGCAGAAAATACCAAGAAGAACAAACAATACAGCCGTGCCCCCTAGGAATAGGCGATGTTTGGATCGAATCATTTGGTGCATAGTCGTTTTTGAGTTTTGTAGCAACAAGATAGCGGGCAAATCGAGTATTCGAGCCTGGCGGCGGGCAATTTTTTCATCATGCAAACGCTATTTCATGGTGCCACTTTCTGAAAAGCAGTTCGTCCATTCCAACAAAGATTTGATTTTCAGTTTTTTATTCTGATTTTATTGCTTGTTCCAGTTGTTTAAAGTGGGACACTCCTGGCTTGTATTCATTTTATTTTGCAGCCAGAAAATCAGTGACCTACCCAAAACTTTTTCAATTCATTCATGCTTAAAATAACCGATTTATGATCAGACGCTTATTCCCCCTACTGCTGTTAGTACTGTGCATTGGGCTCAACTTTAGCCAGGCCCAAACCACCAAAATCAAAAAAGTAGTCTTCCAGGGTTTCTGGTGGGACTACAAAAACAACAACTATCCCAATGGCTGGGCCAACTACCTCGCCGAACTGGCACCTCGCCTGAAACAAATTGGGGTAGATGCCGTGTGGGTGCCGCCTTCTTACAAAAACCAGTCGCCAACCTGGGTCGGCTACGGCCCCATGGATCACTACGATCTGGGTGACAAGTACCAAAAAGGTGCCCCAACTACGGCTACAGGATTGGGTACCAAAGACGAATTTTTGCGCATGATTGCGGTGATGCACGCCAACGGGATCGAAGTAATCCAGGACATCGTGCTCAACCATGTAGACGGTGCAGGTACCACCAGCGGTGCCGGAGGGCAAGACCCCAATGCTTTCTCCATGCAAAGCAACGGTGGGTACAAAAACTTCCGCTATGCCAGCTACGCCACCCCCGCCATCGATGAGTCGCAAAATGACTACTGGACGCGCAGTGGCCGCTGGGCCAAAAACTACCGCAACTTCCACCCCAACGACAACAACAACTGCACCACCGGAGACATTTGTTCCGCCTATTTTGGGCCAGACATTGACTATTCTGCCACTTCCTACGGCCAAAGCTCCAACATACCGACCTCGGGCGTGCCCGCAGGTTATCCCACTAGCCGCCCCTACCACAACCACGCCCAAGGTTACGATTACATGTACAATGGTTCAATCGACTGGTTGAAATGGTTCAAAAAGCAAAGTGGCGTAGATGGTCTGCGCTGGGATGCGGTCAAACACTTCAGTATTTACCCTCAGCGCGACGGTAGCCGCCGGGTGAAATATGACCTCGGCTGGGCCAATGGCGGTTACTCCATGCTCAACATCGGAGAGTGGATTGGAGGTACCAGTGATCTGGATGCGTACGTCACCAATATGGCTCAAGCCAGTGTCGGTTACGGCTACGAAGAACATACCGGTACTTTTGACTTCAACCTGCGCGCTTATGGCTCTGGCGGAAGTTTGTACGAGATGGTGACCCAAAACATGAGTGGCAGCTACAACCTCGCCAACCTGCCCGGCCTGCAACAAAACAAACGGTACAATGATTATGGCTCGCCTTCAGCCAGGGTTCACCGTACCATTCCTTTTGTGAACAGCCACGATACTTACCGCCCATATCTGGCTACGAACGGCAATTTCCTGAAAGGCCTAGGTGATGCCACGGGCTGGAACGAAGGCCAGGAACTGGGTGGCAATGGCAAACACATCGACCCTCGTGAACCGCGCATGGCCGCCGCTTACGCCGTAATTATGGCCATGGATGGCAACCCCATTGTCTTTTTTGAAGACCTCTTCAACATTGGCACTACGGGCAAACGTTTCTCACACCTCCCGACCAGCACCACCGACTTACCCAACTGGAACGACGTAGACAATCTGGTCAAATGCCACCAAAAATTGCAGTTTAAGGAAGGTGTTTACAAAGTGCGTAGTGCCGAAGCAGGTGCCTGGTATCCAGCTGGTTCCAGCTCCAACAACCACCTCGTAATTGAGCGCAGCGCCAAAGCCATCATCGGAGTGAATGACCAGTACAGCACCGATCAGGAATTGTGGATCGATTCTGATTTCGCCCCTGGCACCATCTTGATGGATTATTCCGGTGCCAATGGCACCACAACTTCCACGGTGCAAGGCGACAAGCGAGTGTACATCAAAACCAAGGCGGTGGGACACACTATCGCTGGAGTCTTTGGACACGGCTATTCGGTGTGGGCGCCTGTGCCTGGCAATACGCCGTTTACCTCGGTTGCCAACATGTTTGCCCACCTGAACTACACCCCTCAGCGCAGCGTGGTTACCGATCAGGAATGGGAAATGGACAACGACCTGGGCGATAGCCACTGTAGCTCCCTCGGGCAAGGCGGGCGTACGCCCGACAACTCACCGAACGACCGCGTGGTGGGTAAAATTTATGCCAAATCCAGCAGCACGGTGAGTTATGCCATTACGCTAGGTGCGCCTGGCAGCAGCCTGACCATCAATTTCTGTGACCTGGCGGGCAATGTAATCCACGCCAAAAGTGGCAGCACGGCCAGTGTAACAGGTAGCTTCAGCAACAGTTCCAACCGCTGGCTGACCATCAAAATCCGGAATACCAATACCGGATACAATGGCCAGAAGTGTTATGTAAAAGTGAGTTATTCGGCGCCAGCCACCATCACAGCAGCCAGTACCCCTGCGGCCACCACCAAGTCGATCTGGACCAGCAACGGCGGCTCCAGCAACTGGAACGATTGCCGAAACTGGGAGGAAGGGATAATTCCGAGCTGTACTGCTGCAGTGTTGATTCCACATGCTGTAAAGTACATGCCTGTGCCTGATCCATGTTATACTGGAACGATCACCAACTTGTCTGGAGCGCCGATGCCCTCCAAATTGGATCAAAACGGCTTGCGTACTGGTGCATTGCCCAGCCACTTCGAGTTCAACGCCCAGATTTACCCCAATCCAACAGATGGTGTGAGTACCCTGAATGTGGAAACCTCGGTGGAATCCTCCGCTCTACTCAAGGTATACAATACCCAAGGGCAGTTGATTGCTACGACCAAACATCAGCTCTGGACTGGCCAAAATACCCTCAGCCTCGACCTACAAAACCAAAGCAAAGGGATTTACCTCCTGGTATTGGAAACGGCGCATAACCGTTGGCATGCTAAGGTGAGTAAATTTTAATAACCTATTTAGCCATTCTTGTTTTTCTACAAAAGGACAAGAATGGCTAAAATTGTCCTTGCGTGAACGGACAATTTTAACACCTCAAGTCCTAACAGTGTATACTTGAGGTGTTTTTTTATAAAAAATACCACGGCCTCTTGACTTGCTTTTCATAATCCCATAGATTTGTAACGTGTACCAACATAGGTACTTTGTATTGTAAAACTAAATAATCAAACCCCATGTTACCCAAAGTAACTCCTTTAGCTTTTGGGGGCTCCTTGCCTCTAATCAAGCTCATCTGCACAGCTTGCCTGCTGTCGCTTTTCACATCCTGTTATTCTGTGCGCATTGCCAGTCAGTACAGTGTTCCTGAGCCGGACATATCCACCAACACAAGTGGGTATTACGCCAGCAAAAAATTCACTGTAATCGACACCGTGATCAAGATACAAGCAATTAACAAGGATTTTACCTACAATATTCCCTGTTCAAATGCAGGTTTGTATTCCGTTGAGTACAAAGTCAGCTTTGGCGGGCTATTGTTGAGCGCCCTCACTTTTGGCAGGCACCGCAGAGTAAAACTCACTTACGTTTGTGTTAAAGAACAAAATTAAACCCCATTAAAATGGCAAAGACCAGCACCAAATCCATCACTTCCTGGAAAAATTTTCATGAAACAGGCACCTGGCCAGCAAAGTTGCTACTGGAAACCCAGTTGGAAAGACGACAAATCATGCCAGACCCCATGGAGCGTTACAACGACGCTGCCCAGGAAATTCAACGATTGTTACAAGCGTCACTTGATACTGGCGAAGGATTTAGAGCACTGGGTTCGAAGTGGTCTTTGTCCAACATTGCCCACCATGAAGAACGGATGCACATCAATCAAAAGATGAACCTCAAAATTCCGATAAGCGCACGGGATTTGCATTCTGACTCCGGGTATGACCGAAGAAACCTTTTCCTGCTCCAGTGTGGCAACGTCATCAAAGAAATTTCTGAGTACCTGTTTGATTTGGGCAAATCATTACAAACCACCGGCGCCAGCAACGGCCAAACCATCGCAGGGGCAATTTCAACTGGCGTACACGGCTCAGCGATTGATGTTGGATCGGTACAAGATTGTGTAGTGGGCCTGAATTTGATCGTTGGCCCAAATCCAGAAGACATTGTTTATGTGGAAAGAAGCAGCAAGCCTGCGCTCAACGATGCATTTGCCGAGCAATTGAATGCTCGGGTCATTCGCAACGATGATCTGTTCTATGCTGCCCTGGTTGGTTTGGGTTCATTTGGGTTCATTCATGGCGTGGTGATCGAGGCTGAAGATTGTTTCCTTTTGCACCGCCATGTCAAATCAATTGATAAAAACCTGGCCCTTCAACTGGCCGATACGATGGATTTTTCAGCCCTGGCGGCCATCATTCCAGAGGAGATTGATCAAATTCGGCCTTACCACTACAAAATTTATGTCAATCCTTACCGGGATGATCCCAACTACATTGTGGAAGCCTGGTACAAAAAGCCCTTTCACACTGAGTATCCCGACCCAATTCCGGTGATCAGCGAGGCGCTTTACCTGGATATCATCAAGTGTTTCAACAAATTGATTCGGAGCCACAGCAGAGAATTGATCCCAAGAATGATTACAATTTTGCAAGACACTGCCTTCCCTGATCCCAATGAATCCCTCATCGGGCCTTTGAAAGACTTGTGTTGGGACGCAATCAATCAGGGGCGTGCTTTTGCTTGTTCGGTGGGAATTGACCACGCGGATACTTCGCGGGCATTGGCGGCCTTGGTCGAGTTGGGCAGACGGGAAGGCCCCGTACCCGGGATTTTCAGTATGCGCTTTGTCAAAGCATCGGCGGCTACCTTGGCTTTTACCAAATTCCCGATTACCTGTATGATGGAAATTGATGGCTCAGGTTGGGATGGCTCCCCTACACTAATCAGTCAGCAGGAATATTACGAACGCTTCATAGAAACATTACAAGCGAACCATATTCCGTTTACCATTCACTGGGGAAAAAACGCCGCCTGGAATTTTCCGGGGTTACTGGAACACATGTATGGCAATCAGGCAGCGCAAAAATGGAAAACCTACCGAAGCGCTTTGCTTGGCCCTGATATGGCCAAGGTATTTTCCAATGACTATTTGCGGACCATTGGGCTGGACGATTACGTCGGAAGCTTTCCGCCGGACTTGTTGGCATAATGAGGAATTCGTGAAAAAAGCACTGTTATTGACAGTGCTTTTTTCTTTTTTGCCATTAAAAACCTAGCTTTACACCTGTCTAACTTTTCATTTGAAAACAGTCCGAAAAGCGCCAACCATGTCAAACGCAATTGATGCACCAACCCGCCAGCGCATTCAAAGCTGGCTCGATGGCAATTACGATGCCCAAACCAAAGCAGCCATTCAGGCCCTGCTGGATGCCAACAATGAAACCGAACTCATCGATTCTTTTTACAAGGATCTGGAATTTGGTACCGGAGGATTACGCGGCATCATTGGGGTAGGCTCCAATCGGATGAACCGCTACACCGTGGGTGCAGCTACCCAGGGCCTGGCCAACTACCTGAACCAAAGTTTTCCAGGGACAGAAATCAAAGTGGCCATAGCCCACGATAGCCGCAACATGTCGCCGGAGTTCGCGCAGATTGTGGCCGATATTTTTTCAGCCAATGGCATCAAGGTCTTTTTGTTCAAAGCCCTCCGCCCTACCCCGGAGTTGTCCTTTGCCATCCGGCATTTGGGTTGTCACAGTGGCGTCGTCATCACTGCCTCCCACAACCCCCGCGAATACAATGGTTACAAGGCCTATTGGACCGACGGCTCCCAGGTGGTAGCACCCCACGATGCTAACATTGTGGCTGAAGTCAACAAAATTCAATCAGTAGCAGACATTCATTTTGATGGCAATGCCGACCTGATCACCATGATTGGGGAGGAAGTAGATGCAGCATTCTTAAAAACCATCCAAGCCAACAGCATCAATCCAGCGGTGATTAAGCGTCAGCACGACCTCAAAATCGTGTATACGCCGATCCATGGTACGGGCATTACGCTGGTGCCCAAAGCGCTGGAGCTAGTCGGTTTCACCAATGTCCATATCGTAAAGGAGCAAGCTGAGCCCGATGGCAACTTCCCAACAGTCGTGTATCCCAACCCGGAAGAACAAGAAGCCATGTCCATCGCCATGCAACAAGCCAAAGCGCTGGACGCTGATCTGGTCATCGCCACCGACCCCGATGCCGACCGCGTGGGTGCAGCCGTAAAAAACCAGGCTGGTGAATGGCAGTTGTTGAACGGCAATCAAATGGCCAGCCTGATCATTTATTACTTGCTACAGGCATGGAAAGATGCCGGTAAGTTGCAGGGTAAGGAGTTTGTAGCCAAAACCATCGTAACCACCAACATCATCGACGCCATGTGCGCCGCTTATGGAGTGCCTTGTTACAATACCTTGACTGGTTTCAAATACATCGCGCAGGTGATTCGGGAACTGGAAGGCAAAGAAAAATTCATCGCGGGTGGTGAAGAAAGCTACGGTTACCTGATCGGGGATGCGGTACGGGACAAAGATGCAGTAGCCTCTTGCGCCATGATCGCCGAGCTTACGGCCTATGCCAAAGACCAAGGTTTGAGTCTGATTGACTTCCTCACCCAGATGTACCAGAAGCACGGTTTTTACTACGAGGGTTTGATCTCCCTGACCAAAAAAGGCAAAGCCGGGGCCGAAGAAATCCAAAAAATGATGGCGGACATGCGCAGCAACCTGCCCAGTTCGGTAGCGGGTTCGGCACCCATCGAGGTTTTGGATTACAAAAGCTTGACCAGCAAAAACCTGCAGACAGGGGAAACGACGGCAATTCCGCAAGGTATGGGCATCGAGCCATCCAACGTGATTCAACTCATTTTGGAGGATGGCACCAAGGTATCGGCTCGCCCAAGCGGAACGGAGCCCAAGATTAAATTCTACGTATCGGTGAATGCACCATTGAATGATCCGGCTGATTATGATGCGACACTGGAAAGCCTGAAGGCAAAGGTGAAGGCAATTCAGGTGGATTTGGGGCTGGTTTGATTTTTTTGGATTTCGAGATTTCGGATTTCGGCCAGTATCCACGCCTGAAAGTCGGCCGAAATCCGAAATCCCCAATCCGAAATTAATTTCATTATGGGGCGATAAAAAAATAAGTGATCATTTTGCCAGAGGATTAGATAAGTAAACGTTTCATTTCAAGTGTCTTATCTAATCCTCTGGCTCAGGAAAAATGAGCACTTATTTTTGCCCCGCTACTATTGTTCTATGAAAAAAATACTCTTTTTAACCCTGATTCTTTTTGGCAGCATCCAGGCCAAAGCCTGGTGGGATCACGGACACATGGTTACGGCCATGATTGCGTACCTCAATCTGGATAAAAAAGTCCGTGCCAAGGTGGATTCGCTGACCACGGTATTGGCAAGGGATTACCCTCAGGTGAATCACTTTATCGTTACTGGCCCCTGGCCAGATGACCTCAAAGCGGACGGAGTCCATACCTACGATACCTGGCACTATGCCGATTTCCCTATCAATAACGATGGTTTGGTTGTTCATGCGATGCCCGAAGTAAACGCCATTTGGGCCATTAACCAATGCAACAGCATTTTGAAAGCTCCGCAGGCCAAACCCATGGAAAAAGCGCGCTTTTTGTCTTTTTTGGTGCATATTGTAAGTGATCTACATCAACCTTTACATGCCACAGCACGCTTTACCAATGATATACCCGGTGGCGACGCTGGTGGCAATCTTTTTCCCTTAAAAGGCACCTGGCGCAACTTGCACGCCCTGTGGGATGATGGTTGTGGCGCTCTGAGCAAATACAACGATCTTCGCCCCTTTGGGAAACCAAAAGTGCCACTCACGCCAGCTCAAATTGAAAGTGTGCGGGATTTGGCTAAAGACTTGATGAAGCAATATCCTGAAAAAAGTTTTGACAACTTAAATACCCTCGATCCCGATTTTTGGGCCTTGGAAAGCAATAAACTAGCAGCCAAATATGTCTACGGCGTCAAAGGCAAAGACGATCAAGGACGTAACCAATTCCTGCGGCCCAATGATGAGCCTACGCCGTTTTATTTGGAACAAGGGCAAGAGGTTGTGCGCAAACAGTTGACCTTGAGCGGTTATCGTTTAGCGGCGATACTCAATGAATTGTTTGGGGATAAGAAGTAGCGCTTTTCCTCTTTCTACCTTGCTATACTCCTCCAGTTGTTGTTTTAAGCTTCAGTGTGTCTTCAGTGCCTTAGGTTTCTGAAGACACACTGAAGGATGACGCTCTCGAATACAATGGTAATAGAAGAACATCAAAAATAAAACCTATGCGCAACCTGCTTATAGCGCTGCTCCTATTCAGCCTCAAACTCTCTGCCCAAAGCACCAACTTCAAATCCGAGTTCATCTACGAAACCGCGCCTTTCCCCTCGTGCCATGCTTCAACCCTTGCAGAAACCCCGCAGGGATTGATCACAGCCTGGTTTGGCGGTACCCACGAACGGCATAAGGACGTAGGCATCTGGACCAGCCGTTTGGTGGATGGCAAATGGACCGCTCCAGTGGAGGTCGCCAATGGTGTACAGAGTGAAACCCTCCGTTACCCCTGTTGGAATCCAGTTTTGTTCCAAATGCCCGGCGCTGAATTGCTGCTGTTTTACAAAGTAGGGCCCAGCCCCGCTGAATGGTGGGGCATGCTGATGCGCTCCACCGATGGGGGCCAAAGCTGGTCGAAATCCGAAAAACTCCCAGATGGCGTTCTTGGCCCCATCAAAAACAAACCCGTTTTGCTCCAGGATGGCACCCTCCTGTGCCCTAGCAGTTCCGAACATGACGGCTGGCGGGTACACTTTGAGCTAAGCAAAGACGCAGGACGAACCTGGAGTAAAACTCCCGCCATCAATGATGGCAAAGAATTCTCAGCGATTCAGCCCAGTGTGCTGTTCCACGCGGATGGGCGTTTGCAAATTTTGTGCCGCAGTAAAAATGGCTACGTGCTGGAAGCTTTTTCAGCGGATCAAGGCAAAAGTTGGTCGCCGCTCAAAAAGACTAGTCTACCCAATCCCAATTCTGGCACCGATGCTTTGACCCTACAGGATGGTCGCCAACTCATCGTCTACAACCACGTGACCAAGCGCAGCCGCCAGTGGGGAGGCGATCGTTCACCGCTGAACATTGCCCTTTCCAAGGATGGCAAAAATTGGAAGCAACTCATGGCACTGGAAGAAGAACCCAAGCAGGAATTTTCCTACCCAGCCGTGATTCAAGGTTCAGATGGTCGCATCCACATCACTTATACCTGGAAACGGCAACGCATCAAGTATGCTTCGCTAATGTTAAAAGAATAAACATACTCCCAATCTAACGGGAGCTTTGAATCAGCTGCGTAAAATGTGCGACTTCTCCGAAGTCGGAAAATCTTAACCACAACCATTTTCTACAAATGTGTGACCTCTCCGAGGTCATCGAATCGACTTCGTAGAAGTCGTACATTTGTAGAATTTGTTGCAAATGAGTTTTTTACGACTTCGGAGAAGTCGCACATCACACATTGTCAATGCAATTAATTCAAATTCACGTTAATCAAGGTAAACCCCGGCGTAGCCATAAAGGGCCAAAATGCCACCTACGGGAATACCTTTGACCCAAACCGCCAATTCCTTGGTATCGTTTTGTAAAAGCTCGACCCAATCCTGCTTAAAGCGGTTTAACCAACTCAATGGGGCCGCCTCCAGGCCGTAACAACATTTGTAGAGTGAACCAACATAGGCATAAGTGGTTGCATTTTCTTCCCCTTCAAAACCCATCCCTTCAAAGTAACGGATGCCTTCGCCATTGGCTGCCAATACTTGCTGATAATACTGGCCATTTTGTAAGCCCCATTCAACGAACAAGAGTCGGGTGCTCCGCCCAGGAGAGTGCAACAAGGCCAAAAAATCGCCTGGCTCATCCAAGGGGCTGAGGTAAATGTCAAAACAATCAAAGTGGAGGACGGTCAAGTCTCGAAAATCGGCTTCCTGGGCAAAGAGGGGAAATTGTGCCTCGGCTTTTTCAATAAACAGGTGCTCCAGCGTAGCGGAAGCTCGTTTTTGTCTTTCAATGCGTTGGAGTTTCAGCTTGTCTTGCAGCAGAGCAGGAATAGCCGGGTCTGCACTGAGGTCAACAGCGGGTTCAGCGGTGCAGGCGCTGACCATCAGGATCAATCCAAAGTAATACAATACAGGGTTTCGCATGGCATCTACATTTTGATACTGCGAAACTACAGGCTGATTTTGGGCAAAAGAACGACAGAAACAGGGTCAATGTTCCCGCTCAGTTTTTGAACTAAATTTGAATTTTTCTTTATTAAGAAATGATTATCAAATAATTACACCCCAATTCAACCTTATTGTATGCTCTTCATCACGGCAGATCAATAGGCGATACTGGCTCAAGCCTCAATCCATTTCATCCTCTTCCAGCACCAATTCCGCATCCTTCTCCCAAATCTCCATCTCACAAGGCTTACAATTGAATTTCAGCTTGTACTCCACTTCCCCATGTTTGAGCGTGAGTGGTTCGGCCACTTTGGTGCCCATGGTTGCGCGTTGGTAGCGTGGGCATTTGCCCAGTTCGTACTTCACACAATATTTGGTCACCATCACCCGCGATTTGCCGGGGTCCCACTGCAATTCAAAGGCTTTTTCAATGTCGGTGACCCCGTGGCGATGGTAAAATGCCCGAGCCAATTTATTGGATACGTTATAGGTAAAATCGAGCGTTTGGACCGGATAAGGGTGATCTGTTTTGACGATCTGCTGCTCTTCCCGCTGGTAATCCCGGATGCGGATTTCCGCCAATGCTTCCAAAGCCGCTCGGCGGATTTCGTTCACCTTTGAGTTGGGCAAAAACCAGTTTTGCGAAAAATCCACCACTATCTCATCAGCCATAAAAGGGGTATTGCCCGTTTTGGCGAGGTTCTTTTTGATGTTGTCGATCAGGCCATCGGCGTTTTTGGCGAGTTCTTTGGGGGTGTCAAAACTGGCTACATGTTCGTGGCCGTCCTCGTCTACGACCCGCAGGCTGAAGCCCGTTTCCGTTTCGCTGAACTGCATGTTTACCCCAATTTTCCGCACCGCGCTATTTTCATTCTCCAGCATGCGGTTGAACTCGGCATCGTGGTTGCGGTAGATTTCCGTACCGACGGGCAGGGGCTTCAAGGTATTGGGCACCACGATGTCGTTCACGATGATGTTCACCTGCACGCCATCGGCCACGCCTTGCTCGTTGAGGAAGTAGAGGCCGTCGCCGTTGTTCAGCAACTCGTAGTTTTCGATCAGGTAGCCATTTGCTTTTTGCTCCAGCAGCTTGCCAATGTACTGCCCCTTGGATTTGGGACTTTCCCAGGAGCCAATTTTACTGTGGCGCTGGTTGACAAAATAATCGGTGTAGCCCCGGTTGAAGCTGCGATCCAAGCCCGGTTCAAAATTGTAGAAGGTTCGGCCCGAGGAGGCCTTTTGGTATTGATCAGGATGGGCTTCGAGGAAGGCATCCAGTCTTTGGCGCAGGTAGGAGGTGTTGTTTTTGACGTAAACGATGTCTTTCAGGCGGCCTTCAATTTTGAAGGAAGAAATGCCCGCCTGAATCAAATTGGGCAATTCATCGCTCAAGTCCAAATCCTTGATGGACAAGAGGTGGCTGCTTTCAATGAGGGTATTGCCATTGCCGTCGATCAGTTGGTAAGGCAGGCGGCAGTTTTGGGCGCAGGAGCCCCGATTGGCCGAACGTTCGCCATTGGCAATGCTCATGTAGCAGTTGCCGCTGAAGGATACACAAAGTGCGCCGGTCACAAAAAATTCCAGCTCTACGTCCGAGGCTGCGTGGATTTCGCGCACCTGATCCAGGTTCAGTTCCCGGGCCAGTACCACTCGCTTGATGCCCGCATCAGCCAGGAATTTCACGTGGCCTGCATCCCGGTTGTTGGCCTGGGTGCTGGCGTGAATGGCGATGGGTGGCAGATCCATTTCAAGGATGCCCATGTCCTGCACGATGAGGGCATCCACACCGATGTGGTACAATTCCCAGATGAGTTGGCGACAGGCGTCCAGCTCGTGCTCGTACAAAATGGTATTGAGGGTCACCAAGACCTTCGCTTTGAACAAGTGGGCGTAGCGCACCATCTCAGCGATGTCCTCCACGGAGTTGGTGGCATTGGTACGGGCACCAAAGAGGGGTGCGCCAATGTATACGGCATCTGCGCCCGCATTGACGGCGGCCATGCCTTGGTATAGATTTTTGGCCGGAGCCAGGATT
Source organism: Saprospiraceae bacterium (assembly GCA_027488855.1). Classification (GTDB taxonomy): domain Bacteria; phylum Bacteroidota; class Bacteroidia; order Chitinophagales; family Saprospiraceae; genus Haliscomenobacter. The sequence continues at coordinate 10,030 of JAIYAV010000156.1, read as the reverse complement.
TCGATCTTTCTGCTCATTGGGTACGCCTCGTTTCTTACTGCGAATTCGAATGAGGCGCAAAATTACAAAAATTAGCGCGGAGTACACCTTTTAGTCCTTATCTTTGAATCCACAACGACTCGGAATGCAGCAACTACCCATCGGCGAACAGAATTTTGCCAATCTGCGTCAGCTGAAAATGCTCTACGTAGACAAGACGGAATCCATTTACCAACTCTTGCAAGGGAGTCGCTACAACTTCCTTTCCCGGCCCCGCCGTTTTGGCAAGTCGCTCACCCTATCCACAATTCGGAGCATTTTTCAAGGAGAAGAGGAGCTGTTTAAAGGTTTATGGATTGAAAACCAATGGGATTGGTCGGTAAAACATCCGGTAGTTCACTTGTCCTTCAACCAGATTGGTTATGCTGAGATCGGCCTGGCTGCGGCACTCACCAAAGCGCTACGACAAGTTGCAGCTGATTTTGGAGTGGAAGTAACGTCTGCTACCCCTGGTTTGCTTTTGCGTGAATTGATCCTTGCTCTAGCTGCGAAGCATGGCACGGTGGTACTATTGATTGATGAATACGATAAACCACTGATTGATTTTTTGAATAAAAATGAGCTATCGATTGCCAAAGAAAATCGCGCAACGCTAAAAAGTTTTTACAGCGGACTCAAGGACGACGCTGCCCAGGCGGCGCTGCGTTTTTTTCTCATCACGGGCGTGTCCAAGTTTAGTCAGGTGAGTTTGTTTTCGGATTTGAATTACTTGAGTGACATCAGCCTGAACAGTAAATACAACACTTTGGTGGGGTACACCCAGGAAGAATTGCTCCAAAATTTTGAAGATTACCTCCAGTTGTTGCAACACAAAATGGGGAATGTAGATCGACTAGCACTTCTTGAACGGATTCGTCGTTGGTACAATGGTTACAGTTGGGATGGTACTGAGCGGGTATACAATCCCTTTTCGATTCTCTTGCTGTTTGAAAACCTCAGTTTTGGCGATTTTTGGTTCAAAAGTGGTACGCCTACTTTTTTAATCAACTTGCTAAAGGAACAGGAACTGTACGTGGTGGAGGACATGCGCGTTTCGGGCATTCTTTTTGACAGTTACGACCTGGAGAACATGGACGCCCGCGCCCTGATGTTTCAAACTGGGTACTTGACCGTCAAACAGTACGATCCCTACCGCAACCGCTTTACTTTAGGCTATCCCAATCGGGAAGTGGAAGAAGCCATGAACAATTACCTCATCGCATCACTCCTCAACCGCATGCCTGTCGATGCCTTGCGCCCCGTGGAATTGCTGGAAGATGGCTTCCTACAAAACGACCTTCCTAAAGTCATCACGGTCATCAATTCCTTGCTCAAAGACCTGCCTAGCCAATTACTCGACGACAAAACCGAGCATTTTTACCATGCCCTTGTGCACTTGCATTTCCGTTACCTGGGACTGTATTTGGAGAGCGAAGTGCATACCTCCGACGGCCGTATGGATGCCGTGGTACAAACGCCTACACACGTGTACATCATTGAATTCAAGTTGAATGTAGATGCAAAAGTTGCTTTGGCCCAAATTGTAGAAAAGCAATATGCTGAAAAATTCCGCTTGATCCAAAAGAAAATCATTGGCTTGGGGATCAGTTTTGATACCATCAAAAAAGCGGTGAAAGATTGGGAGATTAAGGAAGTATAATCCAAAAAAGACTCAAGACAGCCAAACCTACTGAGGAGAAGACCTTCCCAAAAAGTTATCCGGCGAGTTGGTAGATGCTATTGTTTTCCTTTAGCCATAGGCTTTCAGGGCTTCGTACACTAAACTAAAGGCTCCCAATACGAAAAAACTTGTATCCCTTTCAAATGATATCTACCACTGAAACACCCGCGATCTCATGCACAGACACAAAACCAAGCAACAAAAAAGCAACAAACCACGCAGTCGACCCAAAAATAGCTTCGAGCACCGGACCATATTGGTGTTGACGGGGCTGAGTATCCTATTCCTGCTGAGGTTCACCTATGGATGTTTAACAAAAGTGTGGATCATCGAAAAAGGTGCCTCTACCACAGGCGTGGTGACTGAATTTGAAACTTTGCCCGCTGGCTTCAAAGGCTTTACCTCATATGCAATTGATTTAGCGTACAATGATGCCTCGGGGCATTCGAAAACCTATGAAACAAGTAGCTCACATCGGCCCGACTTGGGAGATAAGGTGCCATTGTGGTATTGGCAGGATCGGGTTTTGTTGAAATCGATAAGCGCGTGGACCGATGAGGTTATTTCCGGCGTCTTTGGGCTCTTTTTTGCCTTGGCCCGGTATTTGGTCAAAAGGAGTGAATTCAATCGGTAGTTTTTTGAATAAAAGCCCCCTTTTCGCCCTCCGTCTTCAAAAAATCACCATATCCCCTCCCCCACTTTCCATTTTCCAGCTTTTGCCTATCTTCCAAGCAAAATTTTGGACTAACATGAAAAAACTCGTTATTGCCCTACTCGTTTTGGGTTCAACCACTTTGGGCCAGGCCCAAAACAAGCCCAAAGCCAATTATGACCTGGCCGCCCGTTTTTCCCAGCCCAAAGTGGAAAAAATGGTCTTTTCCACCAGCGTAAGCCCGCATTGGCTCAAAGAATCCGAGCGATTCTGGTACCAGTACGAAACCAGCCAAGGCCGCAGCTACTACTTGGTGGATCCAGCCAAGAAGCTCAAAAAACTGCTCTTTGACAACGTCAAAATGGCCGCCGACATGTCCCGCCTCACGGGTGATCCCTTCGATGCCCAGCACCTCGACATCGTCAACCTCAAGTTCATCAACAAAGAAACTGCCATTCGTTTTGAAGTCAAAAGCAAGCTGGCGGAAGAAGACGAAAAGAAGGACGAGGAAGAGGACGACATGAAACAGAAGAAGTCGGACGCGCCGCCAAAAAAGGTAAAACGCACCTTTTATTTTGAATACGACCTCAACACCGGTGTGCTCAAACTCCTCGAAGACTACAAAAAGCCCAAAGACAAACCCACCTGGGCCAGCATTGCGCCCGATTCCTCCTACGTGGTTTTTTCCAAAAACTATAACCTCTACTGGATGGACAAAGCCAATTTCCTGAAGGCCGTAAAAAAGGAAAAGGATTCCACCATCGTAGAAACCCAGTTGACCACCGATGGCGAAGAACATTATGGATACCACAGTGGCGTTTTTGGCCAAACCGATCTGGAAAAAGAAAAAAACAAAGGCAAACGCCAGGGGGCCAGTGTCCTATTTTCCCCCGACTCCAAAAAGTTCGCGCTGGTGCGCAACGACAGCCGCAAGGTCAAAGACCTCTGGGTGATCAACTCCATCGCCGAGCCACGCCCCACCCTGGAGACCTACAAATACCACATGCCCGGCGAAAAGGAGGCCCCACAACAGGAAATCTGGATTGTAGATTTTCCTTCCAAGGCCATGGTCAAGGTAGCCGCTGATACGACCATGAAAGACCATGATTTGAATTTGCAACGGGCACCCCGCCTGGCCAAAAACCGCGATGACGACCACCAACCCAACTTGTGGCTCGCTCCCAACTCCGACCAACTGTACTTCAGCCGAACCAGTCGCGACCTCAAACGTATTGACATCTGTGTGGCCGATACCAAAACCGGCGTGTCCAAAAACCTGATCGAAGAACGCCTAAACACCTACGTCGAAACCCGCCCTCTTGGACTAGTGACCAACGGCGAAGAATACATCCACTGGTCGGAACGCGACGGTTGGGCACATTTTTACCTACACGACAAAACGGGCAAGCTGAAAAACCAGATCACCTCCGGCCCCTACCACTGCGAAAGCATCGAAGCGATCGACAGCAAAAACCGGGTTTTGTACTTCCTGGCCAATGGTCGGGAACCGGGCGAAGACCCTTATTTGACCCACTTGTACCGCGTCAATTTTGACGGAACAGGCTTAAAATTGCTGAGCAAAGGTGATTTCAACCACACCACTTCCAACAACGACGCGAATACTTTTTTTGTCAACAATTATTCCCGGGTCAATACCACGCCGAAGTCGGAATTGCTCGACAATTTGGGCACCAAGCTGATGGATCTGGAAACTGCTGACTTGTCGCAACTTTTTGCCGCAGGCTACAAATTCCCGGAGCCCTTCGTGGTCAAAGCTGCCGATGGCATCACCGACCTGTATGGGGTACTATACAAACCCTTTGATTTTGACTCCACGCTCAAATACCCGATCCTCGAATACGTGTACCCCGGCCCACAAACCGAGGCAGTGAACAAGACCTTCTCAGCCGGGATGGATCGTACCGATCGGCAGGCACAGTTGGGTTTCATCGTGATCACCATCGGCAACCGGGGCGGACACCCCAGCCGCTCCAAGTGGTACCACAACTATGGCTACGGCAACCTGCGCGACTACGGTCTGGAAGACAAAAAAGTAGCCGCCGAACAACTGGCCGACCGCCACCAATACATCGATCTCGACAAGGTGGGCATCTTTGGGCATTCTGGGGGCGGCTTTATGTCAACCGCCGCGATGTTGGTGTATCCCGATTTTTTCAAAGTGGCGGTTTCTTCTTCGGGCAACCACGAAAACAACATCTACAACCGCTGGTGGAGTGAAAAACACGATGGGGTCAAAGAAGTGAAAGACGCCAAAGGCAACATCACTTTTGAATACGACATCGACAAAAACACCGAACTGGCCAAAAACCTCAAGGGTAAACTCCTGATTTGTACGGGCGACATCGACAATAACGTGCACCCCGCCTTGACCATCCGTATGGCCAATGCGCTGATCAAAGCCAACAAACGTTTTGACTTCTTTGTGTTTCCAGGCCAACGCCATGGCTATGCGGATATGAATGAGTACTTTTTCTGGCTGCGCGCGGATTATTTTTGTAAACATTTGCTGGGAGATTATGAGGATAGCACGGATATTTTGCAGGTGAACCGGGATAAACCGATGAACACTAAACGACCATGAGTAGTGATGAATGATGAGTGATGAGTGATGAATTGTGGTAACCTCAAAATTTCAGGGTTATGTCAGAAAGGAAGAAAGGGGGAATCTTGCGTGAAAAATCAATGAATTTTTCCATCCGGGTAGTGAAAATATATCGCTATCTCACTGATGAGAAAAAGGAATTTGTACTGAGTAAACAATTGCTCCGCTCAGGAACGAACCCCGGGGCAATGATCCGAGAATCAGAGAACGCGGAATCTAAACAGGATTTCATTCATAAACTAGGCATTGCTCAAAAAGAAATAGGGGAAACGATGTACTGGCTGGAATTGCTTGCTGCTACGGATTATCTGACTGAAAAAGAGTTTCAATCGGTAATTAAAGATGCCGAAGAAATTATGAAAATAATCCGCAGCTCAATCCTTACGGCCAAACGAAAAGCAAACTAATTTTGGCACGCCCCAATTCATCACTTATCATTCATCACTCATCACTTTTTTAACACCTAAGACATCATGAAAGTCAAACAAATCGGAATCATTCTAGGCCCCTTCCTGTTTTTCCTCCTGCTCATTCTCCCTGTTCCACATGGCTTAGAACCCAACGCCTGGAAAGCCATCGCCATGGCCGCCTGGATGCTCACCTGGTTCATCACCGAGGCCTTGCCCCTGGCCGTTACTGCACTGCTGCCCATGGTCATTTTGCCTTTGTTGGGTTTGGCAAAAGTCAAAGACGCCATGGCCCCTTATTCCGACCCCATCATTTACCTCTTCATGGGCGGCTTTACCATTGCCCTGGCGATGGAACGCTGGAACCTGCACCGCCGCATCGCCCTGAACATCCTGCGGATGACAGGCTCCAATGCAAATGGCATCATCCTGGGCTTTTTCTTGGCTACGGCCCTGATCAGCATGTGGATCAGCAACACGGCGACTACGATTATGATGTTGCCGATGGCACTGTCAGTCATTGAATTGGTGAATCAAAAAGACGAAAAAGGCAATCCACTGCCCGGGATGCGCAATTTTGCGATTTCAATGATGTTGGGCGTATCTTATGCTTCCAGTATTGGGGGCGTTGGAACCTTGATTGGCACACCGCCGAACGTGGTGTTCGCATCGCAGATGAAGGAGTTGTTTGAAGTGGAAATCCCCTTTGGTGCCTGGATGGCGGTAGGCACGCCGTATGCCTTGCTGTTGTTGTTGGGCGGCTATTGGATCATTGTGCGCTGGATTTATCCCAATGGTTTGGGCAAAATTGAGGGTGCCAAAGAACGATTGGACGCCGAACTGGCCAAACTTGGCCCCATGAGTGCAGGTGAAAAAAGAACCACCCTGGTCTTCAGCCTGGCCGCGGCAGGCTGGATTTTTAAACTGCCCATCGAAAATGCAATTCCTGGCTTAGTCCTTGACGAATCGGTAGTAGGTATATGTGCGGCGCTGGTTTTGTTCGCTGTACCGATCAGTTGGAAAAACTACACTTTTGCCCTGGATTGGAAACATACTGAAAAATTGCCCTGGGGTATCCTTTTGCTTTTTGGCGGAGGCTTAAGCTTGGCTTCGGCGCTTTCGTCAACCGGAATCATTGGTTTGATCGGTCAGCAATTTTCCGGAGGCAATGGCGGCTCCTGGTTCTTTTTATTTGCCCTGGTGGCAGTGACGGTTTTTTTGACCGAGTTGTTGTCCAATGTCGCCCTGGTGGTGGTTTTTATCCCGGTCATTGGTGCCGTTGCTCAAGCCATGAACATTGATCCCGTGGTGATGTGTATCCCCGTTACGCTGGCCGCTAGTAGTGGATTTATGCTTCCCATGTCGACCCCACCCAATGCCATTGTATTTTCCAGTGGACATTTGACGGTCACTACGATGATGCGGGCGGGCGTATGGTTGAACCTGTTGTCGATTGTGTTGATGACGATCTTTGGGAAATTGGTGGTGCCGCTGTTTTTTTAGGAAAAGGAAAGAAATTAGTACCTTTGTGGCATGAGCAACGTTCAAAAATATCCAGTTGGAATTCAATATTTTCAAACCATTCGAGAAGAAGGGCTTCTTTATGTTGATAAAACTGAACAAGTCTTTAAACTAGCTCAACCCGTTGGTTTTAACTTTCTTTCCCGCCCACGCCGTTTTGGAAAAAGTTTGTTGATCAGTACCCTTCAATGTCTTTTTGAAGGAAAAAAAGAATTGTTTCAGGGACTTTGGGTTGAAAATCAGTGGAATTGGCAAGAAACTTTCCCGGTCATTCGCATCAGTTTCAGCAACATTGGCACTCAGGATATTGGGCTTGATTTGGCTTTAAAAAATGAACTTGGCAATATAGCAGCAGCATATCAACTTGAAATAAAAGAAAATAGTCCAGGGCTGATGCTACGCGAATTGATCCAAGAGCTTTCCAAAGTCAATCGAGTAGTCATTCTCATTGATGAATACGATAAGCCGATTATTGACAACTTGAACGACCTCCCCGCCGCAATGGCCAATCGTGCCATGTTGAAAAGCTTTTACTCGGTACTAAAAGACCTCGGCGATAAAGTTCGTTTTTTGCTCATTACTGGAGTGAGCAAATTTGCCCAAGTGAGCATTTTTTCTGATTTGAATAACCTCTTTGATCTCTCCCTAGCCGATGATTTTGGAACCCTGGTTGGGATCAGTCAAGAAGAACTGGAACACAATTTTTCACAAGAATTGGTTTCATTGGATACCGAAGAAGTAAAGCGCTGGTACAATGGCTATTCATGGGATACCAGAACCAAAGTGTACAACCCTTTTTCGATTTTAAGTTTTTTCAAAAACAACAGCGTTTTTCGCAACTATTGGTTTGCCACTGGTACGCCTACTTTTTTAATCAACGAGTTGAAAAAGCACCAGATGACTCATTTTGAGTCCGTGCAAGTGAGTGAAAATGTGCTCAATAATTTTGATTTTGAGCGCCTTAATCCCTATTCCTTGCTCTTTCAAACCGGGTATTTAACCCTGGAAACTTACAACTACCGCGACCTGAGCTACACCTTGCGCATCCCCAATCAGGAAGTCAATTTTTCCTTGAACACCTATCTTTTAGACGCATACCGGAATGACCTTACGGCCAATTCCTCCAACCTCGTCATTCGCCTGCGCAATGCTTTCGAGCAGCACAATTTTGAACGTTTTCAAGATGACCTTAACGAGGTTTTTTCGGAGATTGATTATCAGTTTTGGGAGAAAAATCAAGAGAAATTTTACCACGGCATCGTCCATCTTACGTTTAACCTGATTGGCATTTACATTAAGAGTGAAGTACGCACCAATCGTGGACGCTGTGACGCCGTTGTGCAAACCGATCAGGAAATTTTTGTACTCGAATTTAAGCTCGACCAATCCGCACAAGCGGCTCTTGAAAGCATTCAGAAACGCGGATATTTGGACAAGTATTCATCGAGTGAAAAAAAGCTAAGCGCCATCGGCATAAACTTTAATTCCACTGCGCGCCAAATTGATGACGTAGTTGTGTTGGAAAAATAACAGCCTTTCCGGCAGAGCAAATTTCTGCGCATAAAGGCCAATCACCGGATACACACACCATGACACTGAAGGACAAGATTCAACAACTCGCCCAGGCTTATCACCCTGAAATCGTAGCCCTGCGGCGACACATCCACCAAAACCCCGAGCTTTCTTTTGAAGAACACGAAACCGGAAACTACGTCGCTGCGCAACTGCAAGAATGGGGCATTGCCCATCAAACAGGCGTTGCAGGTACCGGAGTCGTGGCTTTGATTGAAGGCAAAAATCCTGGCAAAAACACCGTGGCCCTACGCGCCGATATGGACGCCTTGCCCATCATCGAAGCCAATGAAGTGCCCTACAAATCCCAAAATCCGGGGGTGATGCACGCCTGTGGCCACGATGTTCACACTGCTTCCCTCTTGGGCGCAGCAAAAATCTTGCAGGAAACCCGCCAGGATTGGGAGGGCACCGTAAAACTCATCTTTCAACCCGCCGAAGAGCGCCTGCCCGGTGGAGCTTCTTTGATGATCAAGGAAGGTGTTTTGCAAAATCCAAACCCCACTGCGATTGTTGGCCAACACGTTCATCCACCCTTGGCCGCAGGGAAAGTGGGCTTTCGCCCGGGCCGCTACATGGGTTCTTGTGATGAATTGTACATCACCATCACGGGCAAGGGAGGACACGGAGCCATGCCTCAAGACTGCGTTGACCCCATTCTGCTGGCCGCCCACATGATCACGGCCTTACAGCAAATCGTCAGCCGCAACAACGATCCGACCATGCCCACGGTCTTGACTTTTGGTAAAATCAACTCCACGGGTGGTGCTACGAACATCATCCCCAAAGAGGTAAAAATTGAAGGCACCTTCCGCACCATGGACGAAACCTGGCGCAAGGAAGCCCACCGCCGCATGAAATACATGGCCGAACACCTCATCGAAGGAATGGGCGGAAAAATTGATTTTTTCATTGATGTGGGTTACCCATGTTTGCTCAATGATGAAGCGCTGACTTTGCGCATGCGTGAATCTGCTGAAGCATATTTGGGGGTAGAAAATGTGGTTGATCTGCCTGTGCGCCTCACTGCCGAAGATTTTTCCTACTACTCGCAGGAGATGCCAGCTTGTTTTTATCGATTGGGAACGGGCAACGTGGAACGGGGCATCACCTCTCCGGTGCATTCCGATACTTTTGATATTGATGAGGAGGCGCTAAAAGTGGGGGCTGGCTTGATGGCCTGGTTGGCGGTGCGAGAGTTGGAGCTGAAATAACAAAAGCCTTATTACAAGCAGCGAAGCTGATTACTGCGTGATGTGACTTAAAATCGCATTCAACAGGCTAAGGAACGGTTCCAAAATAAAGTAACAATTTGACTGGACTTTTTTTTGATTTTGCTACGTTGCTCCTCAGTTGCATAGTTCACTATGCGCCTTCCTCGCGCCTTGCCAAATCAAAAAATAGCCGACTCAATTTTGTTACTTTATTCTGAACCCGTTCCTAAACAATTTCTAGGCGGACACTTTTTATAGGAGAAAAAAGAGAAAAAGTTGTTTGACATTTGGGAAAAAAGAATAGGAGAAAGAATTTTGTGTTACCACACAACAAAAAACGAT
>JAIYAV010000263.1 GCA_027488855.1 Saprospiraceae bacterium | reverse complement strand
TGTGTTGAATGGCGCCCGAGCCGTTGATTTCCGCCATGGTGAAGGTGGTTTTGGACGGAATTTTTACGCTGGGACTGATTTTCCAGCCTTGGCCCAGGCCACGTGCGGCGTTGGCACCAGTTCCTTCCGTGGCCATGCCACCTTTTCCTTTCTCTCCGTTAAAGTTTTCTGGCGAGATGGAACGAGTTTTAGCATCGGAAAGTTTGAACAAATTGCTGAGGTTGTTGGAAATGCCGTCATGTTTTTGGGCAAAAGCCAGGAGGCTCAGCCAACAGAGGCAGAGGGTAAATAGTGTCTTCATTGCGATCGGAATTTATAGGTTGAGAAGTTGAAGTTGAGGAGTTGAGGGCTACCGCAGAGGCTTTGACAAAACCGGTGTCAAAAACGCTGCGGTAGCCCTCAACTTCTCAACCTCTCAACTAAACTTAATTTTTCATTTCCTTCTCCTCCTTCAAATACTTGTCCAAAAACTTCAGCACGGCGCCGTAGCCTTTGATTTCATTTTCCTTTTTCACAAAGCCATGCCCCTCATCCGGGAAAACGATGTATTCAACAGGTACCTTGTTTTTCTTCACACCCGCCACGATTTCATCCGATTCGACCTGCAACACCCGTGGATCATTGGCACCCTGTAGCACCATGATCGGGTGTTTGACCTTTTCGGTATGGAACAAGGGGGATATTTTGCGCAAGCGTACCGAGTCGGCACTAAAGGGGTCACCCATCTCGGCGTACAGGGCGCTACGGAAGGATTCCCAATAAGGCGGAATGGATTTGAGGGTACGCATCCAGTTGGTTACCCCAAAAATATCCACCCCAACTTTAAACTCATCGGGGGTAAAAGTCATTCCAGCCATCGTCATGTATCCGCCGTAAGAACCACCGATGATGCCAATTTTTTCAGGATCGACATAGGGCAGGCTTTGTAGGTATTTTTTACCCCAAACACAATCTTGCAGGTCTTTTTCCCCGTGATTCAGGTCGTCCATCTGGTAGAATTTTTGGCCATAACCACTGCTGCCTCGATTGTTGACGGCCAGCACGGCATAACCATTGTTGACCAAAAATTGGATCAGGGGGAAATATCCTACCCGGGACTGTCCACCCGGGCCACCGTGTACCCAAATCAGGGCGGGAACTTTGTTTTGAGCCGAAGCTTGTTGGGGCTTGTAATAAATGGCAGGAATGTCCAGCCCATCGAAGGATTTGTACCGTACAACCTCGGCAGCCACCAGGTCATCGGGATTGATTTCCTTGTTCAAGGTTTCGGTCAATTTTTTCAATTCCTTGGTCTTGAAATCATAAACGTAAATATTAGAGGGAGCTTTGGAGGTTCCCACCGTCAATCTCATTTTATTTTCGCTAGGGGAGATGCTGACCGAAGCGACGTCACCATCGGGGATTTCGGGCAGGTCTATTTCTTTTCCACTTTTGTTGTCGATGACTTTTAGCTCGTTTTTGCCATCCGCATTGATCGCAATCACGCGGTACTTTTCATTTTCGGAATCATAAGCGTACATGACATCCCAGTTGGTGGCAAAAACCTCCTTGCGTTTGCCGTCAGCGAGGTTGTAGGCTTCAAGCGACTGAAACTCCTTGCTGGCATTGGAGAGGTAATAAAAGGTTTTACCATCTTTGCTGAAGCCAGAGCCGCCGTAGATGCCTTTTTTGCCTTTTTCTGAAACCTCGGTCATTTTTTTGCTCCCGAGTTCGTACAAAAACAACTGGTTTTCGCTGGTGGTGATGCTTTTGTTGAGGGCAACGTATTTTTCATCCCAGGATAGTCCAGCCAGGTCGTACCCTTCATTGTTTTGGTACATCATGCTGGCTTTCCAGTCGCCAATGCCCATTTTGTAGAGGTCAAAAAAACGTTCATCCCGTTTGTTTGAAGTGTAATACATCGTTTTTTTGTCGAGGCTCCAGCCAAAAAAACTGGCTTTTTCTTTAGGAGCGGGAGTAAGGTCTTGCACACTGCCATCGGCTTTGCGCAGGTAGAGGTGATCAATTTCGTCGCCACCTTTGTCGGCAGAGTAAATGAGGTCGCTGGTGCCGGGCACGTAATCTACGGCAAAGATGGACTCAGTCGTAGATTTGGTCAGGGCGCTCATTTTTTGGTCAGCGAGGTTGATCTCGTACAGGTTGAAAATACCCGTTTCATTGCTGTGTACCAACAACTTGCTTTCATCGGGTGAAAAGGAACCACCGCCGATGCCTTTGTTGGCATAAAATTGTTCAATGCTGTACTTCTTGACGTTGCGCGGTGGTGCGTCTTTCGGCTTTTGTTGGCAGGAAAAAACTGCGATCAAGACAGTCAGGAGAAAAAAGATTTTTTTCATTGTAATGGATTTTGGTAAAGGGTGGAAATGAAATATTCGTTTCCATTGCTAAAATGGCCTTGAATTTAATCAATGCCAATCAATGTTTTCTTTTTTGGAAAAAAAACAAGAATCTTTCTATTTTGTGGATCATCCGACTATGTAGAATAGAGAAAACCAAGCAACATGAACATCAAATCCATCGAGGTCTGGCGGCAAAATCTGGCCCTCTCCCGACCCTACACCAT
>JAIYAV010000392.1 GCA_027488855.1 Saprospiraceae bacterium | reverse complement strand
CTTGCCCTGGATCGGCGCTCTAATTTTGACCTGCATTTTGGCCTCAATGTGTCTCGCTATAGCTTCCGTTACATCCAGGAAATGGACAATGTGCCCAATTTTGACAATGAGCTTGATCGGGCCAGGCTCTTTATTGCTGAAAAACATTTTTTTTTTTTTTTACCCCTGTTTTTGTCTTTCAATTTGGTGCCGCGCGAAAGCATCGTTAATCGACGCCTGATTCCTTATTTGAAAATTGGGGGCAGTTATGATCATCTATTGCGGCAAAGCGCAAAATTGAGTTCGCTCAAATTAAGTTTCCCACCAGATGATGTTTCCATCAGTAAATCTGGCATCAGAGTTGGGGATTCCCGCCAATCCAGTAATTTTTCCATCCTGGCCGGGGCAGGCATCAAATTGCACCTACATCGTTTTTTCGTACTTCTGGACGCCCAATATTCCCAAATGTTGCGAAATTTGCGCAACACCGAAGCAGAACGGCTGCTTGTTGATGATTACCGCTATGTCGACAATGATTTTACCCTCAGCAATCTCAATTTCCGTCTAGGCATTGGGGTGTTTTTGTTCCAAGCAAAGGTGAAATAGTACCTGTTTAAAAAAAAATATCCGCCCTTTTTTCTCCACTGCAAACGTTTGTGTATTCAGGCTACTGGTATAGGTGTGTCAAAATTCAGGATTTTCGCCTTACCTTGTGGCCGTGTTATTGTTCACAAAATTGAAATTTTATGGTTGAGCACTTGAATGACGGCGGAGTCAAACTAAAGCGCATTTTTATTGAATCACGCTTGCCAGAAGAACTCGAACCCCTTCAGGAAATGGCCAACAACCTCTGTTGGTCCTGGAGTAATGATGCTACTGAGCTGTTTAAACAACTCAGTCCCGAGCAATGGGAAGCCCTCAATTACAATCCGATCGCAATACTGGATCAGCTCTCGATGGACAGAGCCCAAGAGCTGTTGAAAGATAAGGCTTTTATGAGCCTAATGTCCAAAGCCCATACTTCTTTTAAAAAGTACCTGGCTGAAGAACCCAAAGCTGATGCGCCCAAGATCGCGTATTTCAGCATGGAGTTCGGTTTGCACATTTCAGCCCGCCTGTATTCGGGTGGTTTGGGCGTGTTGGCTGGCGATTTTTTGAAAGAAGCCAGCGACGAAAATGTCCACATGGCGGGTGTCGGTTTGTTGTACCGCTACGGCTATTTTGAACAAAGTATCTCCTTGTACGGTGATCAGGTCAACAACTACGCCCCGCAGGAATACACCAAAATGCCGATGCACCCGGTGCGGGACAAAAATGGGGAATGGCTGAAAATTGTCATTGACCTTCCTGGTCGCCAGGTATTTGCCAAAGTATGGGTATTGCCCGTAGGTCGAATCCCGCTGTATTTGTTGGACACCGACCTCAATGAAAACAACTGGGAAGACCGCAGCATCACCCATCACCTCTATGGCGGCGACAAAGAGCATCGCCTCAAGCAGGAAATTCTCCTGGGGATTGGTGGAACCCGGGCCCTGGAAGCACTTGGGTTCGACGCAGACATTTACCACTGCAACGAAGGCCATGCTGCCTTTATGACCCTGGAGCGTACCCGTGGCCTGATTCGCAATCAGCACCTCAATTACCAGCAAGCAACCGAAGTAGTTCGCTCTTCCTCCTTGTTCACGACACATACTCCGGTACCTGCGGGTCACGATTATTTTACCGAAGACCTCTTGCGCAAGTACCTATCGGAATATTGCCATCAATTGAGCCTGACCTGGCACGATTTTATGGCACTGGGCCGCATTGATGCGCACAACAACGATGAACCTTTCTCGATGAGCCACCTAGCCATTCACTTGTGCCAGGAAGTGAACGGGGTAAGTGAATTGCATGGCCTGGTTTCGCAGCAGATGTTCAAGCCCATGTTCCCGGGCTATACCCACCAGGAACTGCACGTAAGTTTTGTAACCAACGGGGTACACTACCCAACCTGGATTGCCAACGATTGGCACAAGCTTTATGTGGAGTACTGCGGCGACAGATTCATAAAGGATCAGTCCAATTTGGAGTTGTGGGAAGGAATTCAAAAGATTCCAGCAGCGCGGATCATGGAGATTCGCAAAAAGCTAAAAACCCGTCTTTTGCATTATGTAAAAGACAAACTCAAATCCGAATTGACCCGCCGAGGAGAAAAGCCGGGCAGCATCTTTGAGGTACTGAACAACATCCCTGAAAATGCGCTGGTGATTGGTTTTGCCCGTCGTTTTGCCACCTACAAACGTGCTCACCTGTTGTTCCAGAACCTGGAGCGTTTGGCACAAATGGTAGGCGACAAACAACGCCCGGTGATGTTCATTTTTGCCGGCAAGGCCCACCCTGCCGATCAACCTGGTCAAAAATTGATCAAAGACATCGTCAACATTTCCAAACGCCCCGAGTTTGCCGGAAAGATTCTCTTCCTGGAAGGGTACAACATGGAAATGGCTCGTTTGCTGGTGCAAGGGGTAGACATCTGGCTCAACACGCCAACTCGCCCATTGGAGGCTTCGGGTACTTCCGGGATGAAGGCCGCCATGAACGGGGTCATGAATTTCAGCGTACTGGATGGCTGGTGGGCTGAAGGTTACCGTGCCGATTCAGGCTGGGCACTTCCTCTGGAAAACACCTACGACGATCCTACTTTGCAGGATGAGCTGGACGCTGAAACCTTGTACAATACGTTTGAGGAAGACATCATTCCGACCTATTACAAGCAAAACGCCGAAGGGATTTCTGAAGAATGGGTACAATACGTCCGCAACATCATTTCCAAAGTGGGCCCCTTGTTCACGATGAAACGAATGATGGACGATTATTTCTCCCGCTTCTACAATAAACTCTACAAACGTGGTGGTCAATTCAAAAAAGACCAGTACCAGGATGCCAAAGTGATGGCGGAATGGAAAAAGTTGATGTTGCAGCGTTGGGCGGGTATTCACCTCGTGGATCGGGATATTTTTGACACCGACAATTATTCTTTGACCCTTGGCGAAAGTTTCAAGGTGGGCGTAAAAGTCTATTGCAACGGCGTAAAAGCAGAAAACCTGGGTGTAGAAATCCTGTTCTTCAAACGCAAAAGTGAAACCGAACTGGAACTGCGCAACACCTACCCGCTGGAATTGACCGACGGCAAAGGTGACATTGCGACCTTCTCCTCCGAGATCAATCCACAAATGTCGGGGGTTTACGAATACGGTTTCCGTTTGTATCCAAAACACGAAAACCTGCCACACCGCCAGGATTTAGGCTTGATCAAATGGCTGTAAGCAACCCATGGCTTTAGCCGTGGGAGCCACAAGATAGGGTGTGGGTGTGATCGTGTGATCGTGTGGGTGTGCGTCGGCAACCCATGGCTTTAGCCGTGGGAGCCACAAGATACCACAGCCCACGAATTCATTCGTGGGAAAAGAAGAAATGGCGAACGGAGCCCCCGTTCGCCATTTGCTTTTCATAATACGTTCGTCCATACAGGTTAAAAAATCACTAACTAGGGGTTTTTCTTTTTTCGCGGGGACATTCACCCCCGCGAACCAGGGGTGTAGCAAGTCAACCGGAGTAGGGATCAATAGGTGTATAGGTGTTTTTTAAGGTTAAACATCAACTGAGGTTGGCCTGGGGTTGGCCCACGATTGCTCGTGGGCCGTCAAACGGGTTTTTAGGTGTTTTGATATGCGTTATTTTGGGATCAAATGATAAAACAGCCTGGGGTCTAGTGATTGTAAATTTCTCATAGTGCGTTCGTGTATCTTGCTTTTTGATCACGATTCAAAGGTATTCCGAAAGTGCTACCCAGGAAAACCACCCAGTGGCCCAAAATCGGATTTCAGACTGGCAAAAAATCACTTTTAATCGCGCTATTTCAGCAAAATAAAACTGGCGACACAAATCACAAACCCTTCATTTTTAATATTTTTTGATTTTATTTTCTTCGTATCTTTTATTTTTTCGCACGAAAGTCTTAGTTTTTCGTTTCGAGTTTCAGAAGAGGAGAAAAAAAATTGTAAAAATGATTTTTCTCCCAAAAAACGTCCACACAGGGTATGAAAGACGATTTGTTCAGCTTAATCCAGGCGATGTCGCCCGCGGAAAAGCGCTATTTTAAAGTCAACTCTAAAAAGCTCAGTGGCGAAAAAGTCCAGGCTGACTACGTAGACTTGTTTGAGTTGCTCAATAAAATGGAGGAACTGGATGAGGCCAAATTGCGGAAAGTGTTCGACAAACGCTTAGCCGACACCCGCTCCTACCTCTACGATGCGATCTTGCGCAGCATGCGCGCTTACCGCAGCAAGCGATTTTTGTACAGCCAAATCAAGGACAAAATCATCGACGCACGGTATTTGCTGGATGTAGGTTTGCCCGAGCAGGCCGAACATTGCCTGGATGAAGCCAGACAAATGGCCGAATCCGCCAAAGACACCTTATCCTTGTTGGAAATAAATCGGGAATACCGGAAATTGCTGCGTAGAACTTTCACCCAAGACAAAGAAACGACTCTGCTTTCCCTCTCAGAAGCCCAACATTTTTTAGAAATGCAAGTGCAAGAAGAAATAGGGGCACTAAGCACCAGCGACAAAGTGATCGTAGAAACCAATCGGGTCATGCGCAGCGAAAACCGCGCCGACACCGAGCGCCTGCGCAGCCAATTTGCAGAATTGTTGAATGAAAAAAGTACACCCCAAGCTATCCGGGCTCAATTGACCTATTTCCAAATTCGGGTAGTGCTGTTTTACTACCTAGGTGAAATTAATCAAGCCTATGCCGAAGGAAAAAAGGGCATGGCCCTCTGGAAAGCATTTCCGGTATTGCGGGAGGAAGATCCTTTTTCCTACATCAACGATTTGGCCAATCACCTCACCCTGGCCATTCAGCAAAAGGACTACACCGAAGCTACCACACTCCAACAACAATTGGAGCAGTACAAGCCCCAATCCGTCAACGAGGAAGCCTGGTGGTTTCGCAAAAGTGTGGGCACCGATCTTTTGCTGCGCACCAATACGGGCAACATTGAAGGCGTGGATCAAATAGCCGAAAAAATCCGGACGGGCATCCAACGTTTCGACATCACCATCTCCGGCCAGTTTCACTTTTACATCAATTTGGCCCTCTTACAATTCATCGCTGGCACTTACCAGAAATGCTTGGAATCCTGCGAATTACTCGTTCGGCAGCACCAGGTCAAAGACCGTCAGGATGCCCGGGTGATTGCCGGACTATTGCGGGTAATGGCCATGTACGAGTTGCAACACGACGATTTTGAAAACGCTTTGCGCTCCAGCGACCGCTTGATGGAAAAAGAAGAGATCAGCTTTTTGGAAGATTTTGAACAAACCATTCTGGGTTTTCTACGCACCCTGAATCGAGCCCCGGAGCGCGAAAAACGCCCGATCTGGCAAAAGATGGAACAGTATTTGGCCGACAGCAACCATAGTTTATTGGAGATTGCGACGCTGCTGCGGGGCTGGGTGGGCTTGCATTTGACGGGCGAGCCGATTGTGGAAAGGATGCGGCGGGAGTCAATACCTAGAAAATGATTTTTTTAGACACACAAATATATCACCGAGATTTGAGCCAGCTGATATTGACGAATTCGATTCCACGAATTTGCCCACAATGACAATT
>JAIYAV010000092.1 GCA_027488855.1 Saprospiraceae bacterium | reverse complement strand
ACGGATTGAACGGATTTAAACGGATTTTTCCGCCTACGGCGGCAAGTGTAACGTGAGTTTTGATTTATTCATATTGAATATCAATGAATTATCGTATTTTTTTGACAAAAAAGCTATTCATCCACCACATTTTTTACCGCAGAGTTTCGCAGAGTAAACCACAGAGTTTCTCAGAGTTTAGGCCACCTTTGGTGGCTAAGCGTACTCAGAGGCGCATTGAATAAACACTAAATGGCGCTAACAATCAGATTTTAATCGTACTCGACCTCCAGCCACCAGAGGTGGTAAAACTCCTAAAAACCAATTAAACTCTGAGAAACTCTGTGGTTTACTCTGCGAAACTCTGCGGTAAAAAAATCAATAAAATCAAAACTCACGTTATTTAACAAAAAACAAAGAAGGCGTTGCCGAAGGCAAAAGCCAAAATCCGTTTAAATCCGTTCAATCCGTTTCGTCCGTTTTCCCATCATGCCGCTTATGGTTGAATTCAAATAAGCGCCCTACCCTTGCTACGCAACCCTGAATCATGCGCAAAGACCAGCGGCAGCGCCGCGAAACGTCACTAGGGGCAAGGTGATAAGTTGGGTTGGAGCTGCAGCGCAGCGGAACATTGCCGCACGTTGATTTCTGCCAATGTTTCAATATTGCGGGTTTCGGTGCGCTGCACCTTTACCGGACATTCGGGCATTGTGGCTAGTGACGTTGTGCGGCGCTGCCGCTGGTCGATACCCCGCACGTTGACCTGCTTTATTCAGGAATGGGTACTAAATGACATTCATTATTCCTCTCCCAGCGCCTCTTTCGCCCAATCAAAATTCCTCCTAAATTCCACATAGGCAGGATATGCCTCTGATAATTCCTTCCAGAGTGTGTAGCAATGTTGAAAATTTTCCTTTGCTTTATTTGGGTCTTCTTTTTGATCTCGATAAAATGCACCAATTTGAGCATACGAAGCGGCCAAGCCGTTTTTGAATTTCACATTTTGTGGATAGGCCGCGTATAGTTCTTTTTCTAAAGCGTTGTAGTTTTCAAAAAAAGTCAAAGCCTGTTGCAAATTGTCCAGGTCGCTGTGGGTTTGCCCGAGTTTTGAATACGAAATGGCCAAGCCGTTTTTGAATTTCACATTTTGCGGATAAGCCGTGTACAGTTCTTTCGATATTTCAATAGCTTTTTCAAAAAAAGTCAAAGCCTTTTGCAAATTGCCCAAGTCGCTGTGGGTTTCTCCGAGTTTTTCATACGAAATGGCCAAGGCGTTTTTGAAGGACACATTTTGCGGATAAGCCGCGTAGAGTTCTTTTTCTAGCTCGTTGGTTTGTTCAAAAAAAGTCAAAGCCTTTTGCAAATTACCCAGAGCGCGGTTAGTATTTCCAAGGTGTTGATACGAAATCGCCAAGCCATTTTTGAAATCTACATTTTGGGGATAAGCCACGAATAATTCTTTTTCCAGCTCGTTAGATAATTCAAAAAAAGTCAAAGCCAAGTTCAAATTTCCGAGACGGCCGTAGGTATCTCCAAGGTATTGATAAGAAATGGCTAAGCTATTTTTTAGTTTTATATTTTGTGTATAGACCATGTACAGTTCTTCAAATAGTTTTGTCTCTTCTTTAAAAAAAGTCAAGGCCTGTGGCAAATTGCCTAGAGTGCGGTGGGTATTTCCAAGGTGTTGGTAAGAAATTGCCAAGCCTTTTTTGATAGCCACATTTTGAGGATAAGCCTCAAATAATTCTTTTTCCAGCTTGTTTGATAATCCAAAAAAGGTCAAAGCCAAGTTCAAATTTCCAAGACGGCCGTGAGTATCTCCAAGGTATTGATACGAACTAGCTAGGCCATTTTTGAATTTTACTTTTTCTGGGGAAACCCTGTACAACTCCTCAAATAATTTTGTCTCGCTTTCAAAGATAGTCAAAGCCTGGCTCAGGTTGCCCAGTTCGCGGTGGGTTTTCCCGAGTTTTTCATACGAAATTGCCAAGCCGTTTTTGAAGTTAGTATTCTCTGGTTGAGCATTGAGCAATTCGTTTTGAATGGCCTCCATTTTTTGGTAGATGGACAAAGCTTTATTTAAATCGCCAGTATCGTTGTAAAACGTTCCAATATTTTGGCACAAAGTTCCTAGATTATTTTCTGCAACCTTAAAAGAAGCAAGTACAGCCTCGGCATAGCGTACAAACAAAGTCGAGTGCTGGTAATTGTCGAGGTGCAAAATTTCACGATCCAATTGCTCGCAGAGGGCATTGATCAGGGAGTTACAATTTTCCAATAGATCAACTTGTTTCATCCGCACCACTTCCTGCACCACCGGGCTACATTTAAAAGCTTTTCCAGCAACATTGTATTCTATCCAACCTTTTTGGGCCAGTGCAAACAAGTGAGTATCGAGATCGGCATGGTCGGGCAAGAGTGTTTCCAGGCGCATAAAAGGGATACTTTCGGCCGGCAGCACCGCAAAGACGGAAAGCAGGCTACTTTCTTCAGTGGGTAAGGCACCCAGGTCGTACATGGCCGCGATGATGGACTCGGGCGTCTCTTCGCGCAAGCCCTGGTAGATGGTTTGTACGCTGGTACTTTTGCTCAAGCCCAACAAACTCTGTTCCAAATCGCGGTTTAAATCCGCCAGTAGGTAATGTTTTTTTAGCTCGTTGTTGAAGTGGTTGAGGTTTTTGGCCAGCAACTCCAATACGAGGGTATTGCCTTGCACCGCCGCGTAGATGTCGAAAAAGAGTGCTTCTTCAACGGCCTCAAAGGCCAGGTAATGGGATTTGAAGGCTTTTAAGGCGAGGTCTTGCGGGAGCGGATTGATTTTGTAAAAAGCAGCTTGGCGGTATTTGCTGATGCGGGTAGTGAGCAAGACATGAAAATTACTGCAACGCTGCAATTGGGGCAAATAGGCACTCAGGTCATCCAGCTCATTGGCATTGTCGATGATCAACAAACAAGGTTTTTTGAGGTTGGCCATGGCCTGGAGCAGTACTTCGAGGCGTTGCGTGCTGTCCCATTTTTCATCAAATCTTACGCCCAGCGGCATGGCCAGGAGCAGGAGAGCATCGGCAATGCTGTTTTCTTTAAACACCCAGGCTACGTGGGCGTATTCTTCCTGGTAGGTATGGTAGTATTTGGAAGCAATGGAGGTTTTGCCTACGCCGCCTTCGCCATTTACGAGCAGGAGCAGGTTGCCATTGGGGGCAAACAATAAATCGTGAATGTGGAGGAGGTCGTCCGTTCTGCCGAGAAAGATTTCGGGCAGAAAGGGTGGGGGAGTGAGCAGGCGGGGAATTTCTACTCCGCTGTAATGGTGGACATGGGTGATGGTATCACCAATTTTGATGTCGCCGCCCGCTGAAAAAGTGCCAGAGGCTACATTTTTGCTGTTAATTATTGATATTGCCTTTTCTACTTCTCCAGCCAGTTCCGGTTTTACCCCTTCCTTTTCAATCTCGCTGAGCAATTCCAGCAAAGCTGCACTGATTTGGTTCCTAGTCACGGTTGCGTCTTCGAAATGAACAGTTCCCAGGCGGATCTGCTTGCGGATGTGGGCGAAACGGCCAGTTTGTTGAATGACCTCGTCGAGTTTGGGGCTGTTTTCGAGCAGGTCACGCAATTGCTGGAGGGCGGCGGAGAGTTCGTCCTTTTGGATGTGGGTGCGGATATGGTCGAGGTAGGTCTGCAAGGCCATGGCTTTGGGTTTTGGTCTTGCGGTGAAGATAGGGGATGGGGAGGAAAAACGGAAATGTGGGGGCCGCTTAATGCTGGAGCCAGCTTCGCTGACTGACTTAAACCAACTAAGGTGCCCTAAGGTGTCTAAGGTGGTTCAAAAATAGTCCTCTTCGCGCTTGCGCGCAAGAGTTTTTATTTGAACCACCTTAGGCACCTTAGACCACCTTAGGGTTATCACTCATCTGAGTTGTGTGAAATGTTCTGAAAGGTTCTACCCCTCCAATTCCATCGTCGCCGCTTCCCATTCCTCCATCGCCACTGCCAATTCCTTCTTCTTTGCCTCGTACGCCTGCATCAGCTTGTTCGAATCCGGTTTGCTGTAAAAATGAGGATCGGACATTTGCGCCTGGAATTTGGTCAGGTCTTCTTCTAGCCGTTCGATTTTCTTTTCGGCGTTGCTTACGGCCCGTTGCAGGCGTTTGCGTTCGTCGAAGCTCAATTCGCGGGCTGGGGTGGAAACAGGGTAGGCATTGGCCATTTGGGGCGCAGCTACCACTGCTGGCGCGGCGTTTTTGGTGCTCATCTCCACCTGCCGCATGTTGTCCAGTTGGCGTTTTTCGAGGAAAGCGTTGACGTCGCCAATGTGGTCGTAGAGGTGGCGATCGCGGAACTCTATGGTGCGGTTGGTCAAGCCAGCGAGGAATTCCCGGTCGTGGGAAACGACGACCAAGGAGCCATCGTATTCCATCAAAGCCGCTTTGAGCACGTCTTTGGAGATGATGTCCAAGTGGTTCGTAGGTTCGTCGAGTACCAGCAGGTTGAAGGGATTGAGCAGCAGACATGCGAGAGCCAAACGCGCACGTTCACCCCCGGAGAGCACCGATACTTTTTTCTCCGCGTCTTCGCCGCTGAACATAAAGGCACCCAGGATGTGGCGCACGCGGCTGCGCATTTCGGGCGGCGCGGCGTTTTCCATGGTTTCCAGCAGGGTATCGGTCGATTTCAGGGTTTCACTCTGGTTCTGGGCGTAGTAGCCAATTTTGACGTTGTGGCCCAGGTTGATTTTACCGCCGCTGTATTGGATTTCGTCCACGATGATTTTGGCCAAAGTGGTTTTGCCTTGCCCGTTCTGGCCTACAAAAGAGACCCGGTCGCCCCGATCCATTTTGAAGTCTACCTTGTCCAATATCAGGGACTCGCCGTAACGTTTTTCCAGTTTGTGTACTTCCACCACAATTTGCCCGGCGCGGGGTGCCGGAGGGAAGCGGATGTTCATGGCCGCAATATCTTCATCGTCGATCTCGATGCGGTCAATTTTGTCCAGCTGCTTTTGCATGGACTGCGCCATCTTGGTCTTGGAGGCCTTGGCCATAAAGCGGCTGATGGTGCGCTCCTTGTCCGCGATGACTTTTTGTTGGTTGTCGAAAGCCGCGCGTTGTTTCTCGCGGCGTTCCCGGCGCATTTCTACAAACTTGGTGTAGGCCGCTTTATAATCGAACACGTTGCCCAATTCTACCTCCACGGTGCGGGTGGTCACGTTGTCCAAAAATTCCTTATCGTGCGAAATCAGGATCACCGAGCCGGTGTAGTCTTTCAAAAAACTCTCTAGCCAGATAATGGACTCAATGTCCAAGTGGTTGGTAGGTTCGTCAAGCAGCAGGAAGTCGGGGCGGCCCAAAAGCATTTTGGCCAATTCCACCCGCATTTGCCAGCCACCGCTGAACTCGTCGGTGAGGCGATCCAGGTCTTTTTGTTTAAAACCAAGACCTTTGAGTACGCGCTCGGCATCTCCTTGCACCGATTCGCCACCAAGGTAGTGGAAGCGGTCGTTGACGTGAGCGAATTCCTCCAGCAGATCCATGTATTCCTGGCTCTCGTAGTCGGTGCGGGTTTCTACTTCTACTTGCAGTTCAGCAATGCGGGTTTCCAGGTCTTTGGCTTCAGCAAAGGCAGTCATGGCTTCTTCGAGTACCGTCCGACCCTTGGGAATGTCCATTTCCTGGTGCAAAAAGCCGAGTGAAGAGCCATTGGGGCGGACCACTTTGCCTTCGTGGGGGCTCATCTCGCCAGCGATTATTTTGAGCAGGGTCGATTTCCCCGCACCATTTCTACCGACCAAACCCACTTTGTCTCTTTCGGAAATGGTGAGGTTGATGCGATTGAGTAAAATCCGGTCGCCGTACTGTACGTAAACGTTGGTGATGTTGAGCATAAAAAATGAATCTTGATTTCGGGGTGCAAAAGTACGAGAAAAGTTGAAGAGTTTAAGGTTGAAAAGTTGAAAAGTTTGGTAAGCCTAATATTACAGCATAATTTTTACCCTGAGTGCATACTTTAAAACCTTTAAACTTCATTTCAACATTTCAACCCTAAACATTTCAACTCATTTTAACCCGCTTTATCCAAGGTAAAACCAAAAGTAGAACCCAAATTCGGTGTCGACCTTACATTGATGGTTTGGGCGTGGGCTTCGACGATGTGTTTGACGATGGAGAGGCCCAGGCCGGAGCCACCTTGGGTGCGTGAGCGGCTTTTGTCCACCCGGTAAAAGCGGTCAAAAACGTGGGCGAGGTGCTCTCTAGGGATACCAATTCCATTGTCAGCCACTTCGACCAATATCCGTTTGTCCATGTCGTAAAAGGCGATTTTGATGCGCCCGTTGGGGATGCCGTATTTGATGGAGTTGTGGATGAGGTTGATGAGTACCTGGCGAATTTTTTCACGATCGGCTTTGACCCGGTAGTTGTGATTGGCACCTTCTTTAAATTCGAGGGAAATATTGCGCTCGGAAGCTTTAATTTCCAGGTCTTCGAATACTTCTTTACCCAGTTCTTTGATGTCAAAATTGGTCAATTCGAGCAGCATGTTGCCCGTTTCCAGTTTGGAGATGGTTTCCAAATCCTGGATGATCGTTTGCAGGCGGTCAACGTTTTTGGACGCTTTTTTCAAAAAAGACAAGCTAAAAGCGGCGTCTTCCACCCCATTGTCAATTACCGATTCCAGGTAGCCCTGGATGTTGAAAATGGGGGTTTTGAGCTCGTGGGAAATGTCGCCCAAATAAGCCCGGCGGTATTCACCCCAGGAGCGGAGTTGGTCAATTTCTTTTTGTTGATTGGCCGCCCAGTCGGCCACTTGCTGACCCACTTCTTCAAAGATTTTTGCGTCGGCGTTGATGGATTTGCTCTTTTCGACAGGATTGATTTTTTCCTGGTGGATGGTTTTGTAGATGAGCTTGATTTTGCGGTAAATGTAGTTTTGCAAAAAATACAAAACGACCCTATACGTCAACACAAAAAACAAGAGTACCCAAACCAGGTATTCCAGCCATGGGTAGGCATCCCAACGCAAAAACCGAACCATCAAAAAGATGACGATACCTACCGCAGTGATGAGAGCTGCTGAAGCAATGGCGATTTGCCGGGGCGTTGGGTTTTTAAGCATTAAAATTCAAATTTGTACCCGATTCCTTTGATGGTTTTGATGTAATCTTCGCCGATTTTTTCCCGAAGTTTGCGGATGTGTACATCGATGGTACGGTTGCCTACAATAACATCGGTGCCCCATACCTTGTTGAAAATTTCCTCGCGGGAAAACACTTTGCCGGGTTTGGAAACCAGCAAAAACAACAACTCAAACTCTTTTTTGGCCAATTCAATCAATTCATCGCCGCGTTGTACGCTGACCCGATCCCGATCGATGGCCAGATCACCTACTTTGATGACGTCCAAACCTTCCTCTTGGGGGAGGCGATCCGAGCGACGCAACAAAGCTTTGATGCGGCTGATGAACACTCGCGGGCGAATCGGTTTGGTGATGTAATCGTCGCCACCCACGTCCAGAGCGGCAATTTGAGAATAATCCTCATCCCGGGCGGTCAAAAAGGCGATGGCGGTACGGTCAAAGTCAGGTTTGCCGCGCAGGACTCTACAGACTTCCACACCATCCATTTTCGGCATCATGATGTCCAGAATGATGAGGTTGGGCTGTTCCTTTTCTGCCACAGCCACCGCTTCTTCTCCATCGGAGGCGGTTACGACTTGATAGCCTTCCTTTTCGAGGTTATACTGGAGGATCTCCAGGATGTCTGGCTCATCATCAACGATGAGAATTTTTATGTTATCCATGCACAAAGGTTCAAAAAACTTGTGCAAAGCTAGGATTAATCCAAGATGACCTAGATGCTAAGTAGTTTAAATAATTGTTAACCATTTAGATTGTCGACGATGACCTGGTAGATTTTGTCCAATCTTTCTGGGTCTTGACGCAGTATATCCATGGTTTTGGTCAATTCTTCCTCCGATGTTTCGTACAATTGGTAAATTTCCTGGTAGTACACTTTTTTGAGGCTGTCCTTTTGCACGCCATACACATCTTGTAGGGCCGCCTCGGCATAATGTGCGTCGGTGAGGATTTGGATCAATTGTTTTTCAGGAATAGGGAGTTTTTTTTGCCCAATGTTACAGGCAAAGAGGGGGAGCAAAAACAACAAAAGGCCTATGCACAAGCGATTCATCAATGCAAAAATTGTTTAGGATAATAAAATGCGGTCAGTCGACCACTGTTTTCGCCAAATTCCTTC
The DNA here is from genome assembly GCA_027488855.1 of Saprospiraceae bacterium. Lineage (GTDB taxonomy): Bacteria > Bacteroidota > Bacteroidia > Chitinophagales > Saprospiraceae > Haliscomenobacter. The sequence continues at coordinate 25,319 of JAIYAV010000092.1, read as the reverse complement.
CAGGAGTTGATTTTGGCATCTACTTGACAGACCCCACAAGTGGGAATATTGTCGATGAAATCTTCCGTAAAAAGATTGGCAATGAAGGTAAACGTGGGGTTGTGCCCAAAAATGGCCACTACGTGAGATTCGTTCGACAGCTCATTGATGACGCTGATCACATCTTCCGACATGGCTTCGTACAAACGGGGTTCCAGCACAATCTTTTCAGGTGGCAAACCAAGCGCTGCCGCAAAAAAAGTAGCCGTCGTGAAGGCTCTTTTGGCTGGACTACTGACGATGAGGTCGATGTTGGTGTTGAGTTGTTTGAGCTTTAAACCCATTTGAGGGGCATCGCGCAGGCCGCGCTCGTTGAGCGGACGTTCCAAGTCGCTGATGGAAGGATTGTCCCAACTGGACTTGGCGTGACGAATGAAAAAAACAGTTTTCATAGAGCAGAAGGATTAATAGTGTGCAGTTAAATTAACATTGAAACGTAGAATTAACATTGCACATCAAGAGCATATTTATATTTCAAAATCCAGACCACGGTAAACAAGGTCCATGTACTTCATCTTTTGCAGTTCTTCATAACGCGCCTTGTCAAAACTGTACAGTTTCGCTGGGCGGTGAGAAACGCCCTCTTGAATGCCCACTTCCTTCAATACATCCATTTTTTGGATTCGGGTACGAAAATTACGTTTGTTCAAAGGCAAATCCTTGGGCAAACCCAAAATGGTTTCGTACAGGTTTTGCAATTGAGTCAAGGTGAATTTTTCAGGCAACAACTCAAAACCAATGGGCTGGTAACGCACCTTGGCACGCAGGCGATTCAGGGCGGTTTCCAAAATCAGCTCGTGGTCAAACGCCAACTGTGGAAGTTTGGTAATGGAAAACCATTCTGCCGATTGTGCATCGGTAGAAGGCGTCACGGGGTGCTCGGTCAAATTGACGAGGGCGTAATAGGCTACACTAATCACTCGGCCCCGAGGGTCACGCGCTGGTGCGCCAAAGGTAAACAGCTGCTCAATAAATACGTCTCGAACCCCCGTTTCTTCTTCCAATTCGCGCAAGGCCGCAAACTCCAGGTCTTCTTCCAAATCAACAAAACCGCCCGGTAGTGCCCACTGACCCTGGAATGGATCGTGCCCCCGTTGAATGAGGAGTACCTTGAGTACTTGTGATTCATCGAGGCCAAAAATGATACAGTCTACTGTAACGGATGGCCGTGGATATTCATAGCAATATTTCATTGTGCAAATTCCAGGTTCATAAGGCCTAGATCACCATTGACATGGCGATCTAGGTCTCAAAGTACAATAAAACGCAATTTAGCTCTTTAGGGCGATAAAAAAATAAGTGTTTCATTTTGTCAAAGAATTAGATGAGTAAATTGTTCATTTTAAGTTACTTACCTAGTTCTTTGACGTAGAGAAAATGAACACTTATTTTTGCCCCACTACTTTTGTGCGAAACGCTGCTTCAAATCGAACAAATAACGGTCCAAGCCATGGACAAAGTGTTTTTTGGTACCACTAAACAAGGCTTGTTGTTGCAATGATCTTGCTCGTACTTGGTGGATGTCGGGCACAGTGTACACTAGTTTTCCCGATCTAAAAATGGGCACAAGCAGGTCTTCGGACTGAGCAGAAGAGGGTAGGGGGGCTGCTATTCTCGTTTGTAAGTCAATGACTTCGGTCGTGGGTTCAGCCTGGGTGGCATCATACAGCACATCGGCCAATGGTTTACCAGATTTATCGAAATAACGCCGCACCTGATGAATGCCTGGGTTGGACATTTTGTACAAATCTTCGGATTTTTTGATGCGGTACTCCCATGCTCCGTCTTTGCCCTGGATCGCAGCTAGTTTGTACACGCCCCCTAATGCCGCTTGGGTGCCACCCGTGATGAGCTCGGTGCCTACCCCCCAAACGTTGATGGCCGATCCCTTGTCTTTGAGGCTATTGATCGAATTTTCGTCCAAGGAATCGCTGGCTACGATGCTTGTTTCGGTAAAACCAGCATCGTCCAACATTTTGCGGGCCTTTTTGCTCAGTTCACAAAGGTCACCACTATCCAGGCGAATGCCGAGCAGCGCATGGCCCATGCTGCGCAATTCTTTGCCCACTTCAATCGCATTTTTGACCCCCTCGATGGTATCGTAAGTGTCAACCAGGAAAATACAGTTGTTGGGCATGGCGTTGGCAAAACTGCGGTAAGCCTCCCGTTCGTTACCATAGCTCATCACCCAGCTGTGGGCGTGGGTGCCGCGTACAGGGATACGGTAGTACTTGCCCGCCAGGAGATTGCTGGTGGCATCGCAACCGCCGATGTATGCTGCTCGGGAGGCAGTTAGTGCGCCATCCAATCCTTGGGCTCGACGCAGACCAAACTCCAGAATTTGATCCCCTTGCGCTGCCTGTACGACGCGAGCCGCTTTGGTGGCAATCAAGGTGGAAAAATTGATCAGGTTGAGCAAAGCAGACTCCACGATTTGAGCTTGCAACAGTGGGCCTTCGATCCGCACCAGGGGTTGATTGGGAAAAACCGCCGTGCCCTCGGGAATGGCATCCACATGGCATTTGAATTCAAGCCGCTGGAGGTAGTTCAAAAAACTGATCTCGAAAAGCGGCTGTCCGTCGGCACCTTTTAAAGAACCGAGGTAGTGAATGTCTTCCACCGTAAAGCTAAACTGTTGCAGGTAATCAATGGCCAGTCCAAGACCAGTTGCGATGGCATATTGGTTGGCGAAAGGGTTCCGGCGATAGTACAATTGGAATACAGCAGGGCGGTCTTGAACCCCGTTTTTCCAAAAACCATAAGCCATGGTCAGGTGATACAAATCTGCAACGAGTGCAAAACGCTCGCGATAAACTGTAGATAAATGGGATGTATTGGTCACTTAGTTTGATTTTAAAACTAAGGTATGGCGCTTTGATGAATTTTGCAAAAAAAATATGACCTCTTTTGCAAAAAAAATTTGTAGACACAACTTTTTAGGCAAAAACACGCTCAATTGGGGGAAACATTATCAAATGAACTTAATGCAAAAATTGAGCCTTTTTGGGCTGTTCTGGCTGGCCTCGGTAAGTATTAGCCAAGCACAAGTACTCCGCGATACTTTTATTCAAACCTCGGCTGAAGATTGGAGAAGCAATCCATGGAAAGAGTACAAATCGTTGGAAGGGAAATTCAGCGTGCTCACCCCTGGGGAATTTGACAAGGCGGTGGATTCGGTGCAAACGCCACTGGGGAAATTGGCCTATTATATATTGGTGTACAACAACACCCAAAAAAATGCAGAAAACCTGTTTTACATGGTCACTTTTTGTGATTACCCTCCTGGAACCATCCATTCCGATTCTACGGACTTGTTGAAAGACTTTTTTGCGGCGAGTATAGATCAGGCTACCAGCAGTGTCAAAGGAGATCTAGCTTATCAGGCAGACATTGTACAGCAGGGCTTCCCAGGTAAAATTTGGCGCATCAATTACCTGCGCGATCAGGCTGTCATCAAAACCAAGGCATTTATGGTGCGCAATCGCTTTTATTCCATTCAAACCGTTACCCTCAAAGACATGGCCATTAATGCCGCCAGTGACCGATTTTTTGATTCTTTTCTGATTTTATAAAAAAAACTCAGATTATTGTTTTTATAAATGATAAAATTCCTAATTTTACGCTAGTAACAAGAACGTTACCTAATTTTTCTTCCGGCAATTCACATCTATCTTATTTCCCACACTTCCATCCTTTCCCAAACGAAACAGATTTTATTATTGGCCTCCATCTAACACTGTGCTAGCAATAGAACATTTCAACTTTAACTCTATCTAGCTTTTACTGTAATTCGTCTAAACATTGGCAGGAAGGCCGAGACCAAATCTCGGGATCGGCTTACCTGTCTTTTGATCCTCTCTTTACATGATTTCGCAATTACAGCCTTTCTTTTTGCCATTCTTGCATTATTTGTTAATTTGACCAAAATATATTTGTCGAATTGTAAAATTCACTTATCTTGTCATTATATTATTTCAGCCAAATCAAGTTTCTACTCATTCACTTTTATGTTGGATAGGACTACTCAGTAGATTTTATCACTCTTAACTATAATCGGATTTTTATGAAAAGACGCTTGATTGGAGCTGCGGCTCTATTGTTATGGTTTACTACATGTTGTACGGTTTCAAGTTTTGCTCAACCTTGGGTAGACTTGATGGAAAAAGGAGACAAAGAAAGTTTCAAAGCTGCCAAAGATCAATTCAAGGAGTTTTGGAAAGACAAAACGCCAGAGAAAGGCAAGGGCTTCAAACCCTTTCTGCGCTGGCAAAATTACTGGGATGACCGCTTGATGCCTGATGGAACGCTACCGAAAGCTGGAGCTACCGAAGAAGAGTACAAAAAGTATCAGAAAGAACATGGATTTGCGCCAGACATGGTCACCAGTGCGCTCACCCCTGTGGGCAATTGGACCCCCATGGGCCCGACCTCATCCACGGGAGGTTATGCTGGGGTTGGCCGCATCAATGCCATTGCCTTTCATCCCACCAATACGAGTATCATTTACGTGGGAAGTGCAGGTGGTGGCGTTTGGAAAACCATCAATGGGGGTACCTCCTGGACGGCATTGACCGATTTTTCTTCCAGCTTGGGCGCTAGTTCTATTTTGGTCGATCCAGCTAATCCGAACACAGTTTATCTGGCAACTGGAGATGGGGACGGTCGTGATTCCCCATCCGTAGGCATTCTTAAATCAACCGATGGAGGCACCACCTGGGCTACAACGGGCTTGAACTGGGTTCGTTCGGATTTGCGCTATACCCGCAAATTGGTCAAAAACCCATCTGGCAGAATCCTTGTGGCCACCTCAATCGGTATTTTTTATACTGACAATGATGGTACCAGCTGGACTCAGGCCAATACGGGTGTTTTTTACGACCTGGAGCAAATGCCTGGTTCTACAGGTACTTTTTACGCTTCAGCGGTCAACGGAACCACCGCTCAGGTTTTCCGTTCGACCGACAATGGGGTAACCTGGACTCAGGTGCACTCTTTGGCCAGTTCCAACCGCGCTGAGTTGACGGTTTCGGCAGCGAATACCAACTATGTAGGTGTCGTTTATTCCAAATCTGCAGACAGTGGCTTCAATGGCTTCTACTCATCTATAAATGGAGGGACTTCCTGGACACTCAAAGCTTCTACCCCAAACTTACTGGGCTGGAATGCAACAGGCAATGATGCTGGAGGCCAAGGCTGGTACGATCTCACCATTGTTACTGACCCTACCAACGCCAATACCATTTATTTGGGCGGGGTGAATACCTGGAAATCTACCAATGGTGGTACCAGCTGGGCCATCAATACGATGTGGACCACCTCTGGCACGGTACCAGTGGTACATGCCGATAAACATGCTTTAGAATTCCAAAACAATACCACCCTTTTCCAGGGCAATGATGGTGGCATTTATCGGACTACCAATGGTGGTACAAGTTGGACTGATTTGACCAACACCATGGCGATCAGTCAATTGTATCGTTTGGGTGTAGCCCAAACATCTGCCGCTTTGATCGGTGGATTGCAAGACAACGGCACTAAATTGAGAAGTACCACTGGAGTTTGGACGGATGAAATCGGAGGCGATGGGATGGATTGCGCCATCAATCCTACCGATGGCAATTACATGTATGGCGAATTGTACTATGGGGACATTTACCGCTCTATCAATGCGGGATCAACCTGGAGCAGCATCAAACCCAATACAGGTACTGAGACAGGTGGATGGATTACCCCATTTGCACTGGCGCCAAATGCACCAGCTACCATGTATATTGGCTATAAAAACATTTGGCGCTCAACGAATAGTGGCACCAGCTGGTCTAAAAGAACCACCAACCTCACTGGTGGATTTAACATCCGTCACATTGCTGTGGCACCTAATAGTTCCACTACCGTTTATGTGTGTGCTGATGCCGACTTGTCTTCGGGCAGCCGTGTGTATAAAACCATCAATGGATTCACCTCTACCACCACTTTAACCAACCCTACCAATGTTGGTCGGGTTGCCTGGATTACCGTCGACAATACCAATGCCAACAACATTTGGGCAGTCATCACTGGCTACAATGTGGGTCAAAAAGTATTCAAGTCTACCGATGGTGGAACCAGTTGGACAAATGTCAGCGGAACCCTGCCCAATATTCCGGCCAACTGCATAACCTATTCCAATGGCAGCAATGGCGGCGTATACCTTGGCATGGACGTAGGTGTGTATTACCGCGACAATACCATGAGCGATTGGGTATTGTTCAGTGCACAATTGCCCAATGTGGAGATTGCTGATCTCGAAATCCAGTACAGCCTTGGTAAAGTACGTGCAGCTACTTATGGCCGTGGGGTATGGGAATCCGACCTGTATGGCACTACTCCATTTGTAGCGCCTGAGCTGGCCGGAAAACTCAGCGACAAGGAATTGCAAAAAACCAATTTCAAGGTGTATCCAAACCCTGCTCAAGATGTATTGAACGTGGAGTTCCATGCAGTTGAAGGCGGCCCGAGCCGTTTGTACATCCTTGACGTGATGGGCAGAGTACAAACCAAGGAGCAAGTAGTTGATATGGTACAAGGCTTTAACAAAGTCAACCTCCAAATCAACGATTTGCCCAATGGGGTCTATTACCTGACCAACGGCAAAGGCAAGTCGGTGCGCTTTGTAAAAACGGCTTCTTCTTCGAACTAAGGAACGGAAATAAAATAAAGAAGCTTTAATAACAAAAGGGGTGAGTCGTGTATCTTCGCGGCTCACTCTTTTTGTTTTATTGAAAAAGTAGGCCATGAAAGTGCAAGAGATTCGGATTGAGGAATACCAATACGATTTACCAGCAGAAAGGATTGCGAAATACCCACTTGACCAGCGCGATGCGTCGAAGTTGTTGTTGTTTCGTCAAAACAAGTTATCAGAAGATATCTATTCCAACCTGACTCAGTACATCCCTGCGGGCGCCTTGATGCTGTTCAACAACACTAAGGTCATCCCAGCTCGGCTACACATGGCGAAACCAACTGGGGGGATTGTAGAGATTTTTTGCCTGGAACCCCTCGGCGAACTCAGCGTGGAAATGGCCAAACACGGCGAGAGTGAGTGGAAATGCCTGGTCGGCGGGGCCAAAAAATGGAAAGAGGGGCCAGTAAGTGCCACGTGGGGAACCAATACGGATCAAATTCACCAACTCTCCGCAGAGGTGATTGAACGAGGCACCACTCATTTTGGCATCAAATTCCGCTGGCAGCCTGCCGAGTTTACTTTTGCAGAAGTATTGAGTTCCATCGGACAAATTCCCTTGCCACCTTATCTCGACCGCGAAGCGGAGGAACTGGATCGCGAACGTTACCAAACCATTTATGCGGATTTAGAAGGTTCCGTGGCTGCTCCAACGGCGGGTTTACATTTTACTCAGGCCGTTTTTGCTGAACTGGAAAATAAAAACATAGACCTAGATTATGTTACCCTGCACGTGGGCGCAGGCACTTTCAAACCCGTAAGTGCAGCAACGATTGGTCACCATGACATGCACGCGGAATATTTTGATGTATCGCGGGATTTGCTACAAAAATTAATCTCGGCTCATCAAGCTCAACGCCCGGTGGTGGCGGTGGGCACTACTACCTTGCGCACCTTGGAAAGTTTGTACCTGATGGGGTGTAAGCTGATCAATAATCCAGATTTGGATCGGGAGGCCTTAGAAATTCGGCAATGGGACGCTTATGAACTTGAGCGAACGGACATTTCGGTAGAAAAAGCGCTTCAGGCTTTGCTTTCGTGGCTAGATGCCAGTCAGCACGAGCGCTTGGTGGCCAAAACCCAACTGCTGATTGCTCCGGGTTATCCCGTTAAAATGATCAGTGGCTTGTGTACCAATTTTCACCAACCGGGCAGTACGCTTTTGCTATTGGTAGCCGCACTGGTAGGGGAGGAGTGGAAAAACATGTACCAGTATGCGTTGGATCACGAGTTCAGGTTTTTGAGTTATGGGGATGGCTGTTACATTGACTTACAGGCTTGAACCAATTAGGCTTTCATTTCCATTCCTAAATTTGGTAGGACTCAGCTGAACGTGTTTTTTAAAGAAGTTATTAAAATGAGTCACTTCGGTGAAACCAAGGGCATAGGCTACTTCTCCTACATTCCAGTGGCTGTGTTTCAACAAGATTTTGGATTCCTGCAAAACCCGCTCATCTACAAATGAAATGCAAAGCAATTGGATTTGTTGCCAAGTCTAGAACGATTTTCAAAGCAAAACTTACGATTTTCAAATAATTGACTTTTGGTCTCAATCAAACAACCAAGGCCAAGAGATTTCGAATCAAAAATGGGTATCCTATCGCACAAAAGGCGATGCCCCAAACCAGGAGGGTTCGAGGTAGGCTTCCAGCATCTTCGTTTTCCATAATAATCTCCCGTTTTGACTTATAAAAATAGTACCAAATGGTAACCTTTTGCCCTACCTGGTAGGAACAGGGCGTAACATAGTTGGTGGAATGGTAGCGATGAGAGCCGGAGATGGTGTTAAAATCAACTACAGGAGCGTCTCCTTGCCCTTCGGTTTTACTGAACAAGGGACCAGGGTTGCGGCGGATTTCAATGACCGTGCCTTCCGTTTTAACCCCTCTTTTTTTTACCCGTTCGGGCAGTTGTGCACGATCGTAAGAGAGGATCAGCAGGTAAGTGCCGATGAATCCAAGCAATTGCAAATATGAGGCGATGGTGTTTAAAAATTCCATGAGTGTGATTTGGTAGATCAGCAAACAAGATAATTATTTTGGAAACACCGTCACAATCACCCGCTGATATCTTGTCAAAGCTGGAGTTCCATTATCCGTTACAGCCAGGATAATGTGCAGCGTTTCGGGGATGGTCACATTCGGGGCGCTTAGTGATGCTGTCTTGTTCTTATTGTCCGCAATGACCATCGGTCGACTGCTTTCAAAGGTCCCAACTTCCCGGTAGTAGATCCACTCGTAACTCAAGGCATTGCCATCGGGGTCTTTGGTGCCTTCCGCGCTGAGGTTTATTTTTCCTCCACTTTTTACGGATAGGTTATTGGCATGACCCAAGGCTACCACGGGTGGGTGGTTGGCCTCTTTGTACGGCTTTGTACACCAATCCATCCGGGCAGCAAAATCAAATTGATAAGCTTGCCGCCAACGCCAGATGCTTGCTTTGTTGGAAAGGTACATTTTGCCATCGGTACCGATCACTTCATCTTCCGCATCGGTCCAAATTGGTCTGGTTTCGGGTTCGTAAAACCACTTGCGGGTGCGGGGCGTATACCATTCGTAACGACCGCCCCAGCCGCCCCAATCGGGGTGTTCGGGATCGCTCAAACCATTTTGAATGAGGTTGAAAAAACTAGGGGTGTCGCCCTCCATCAAATACTCGGTATGCGGATGTTGAGCACCCAAAGGGCCGTGGTTTTTGCGGATGTTTTCATCTAGCCAGGGGTTGTCCACGATGCTGAAATCCGCACCGCTGAAGTTGTTCAGTTTGTCGCCACTGATGCCGCTCCAGGTGGCGTAGTGGTAAGCGCCTCGCTCGTAATAACCCGGGCTGACGACGTAATGCAGGCTCGGGAAGTTTTTGCGAATCCAGGGGCCGGTATCGTCCTGATCGGAAATGGTGTAGACCCGGAGTTTTGCCACAAATTTTTCCAGCTCTACGGGTGTGCGCGTCATGCGGACTTTCCAAAGTGCCTGTGCCAAACAGTTTGCACCGCCCCAAACGGGTACGTAAACCGGTCGGGCATCGTTTTTATCCACCATTTTGATGATCCACTCCGAGCCTTCGGAATCTTTACCAGCACCTACGCCAGTCATGCCATAAGTGGGCAAACCGTCTTTGATGATGCTCAATAAATAGCTGGTATCGGGATAACCTTTTTCATGGAGCAATAGGTTGTTGCGCACTTGCCCGTAAGCCCTGACGATTTGGCGAATGCGCCAGGCGGCAGTTTTGTTCCGTTGGTGGGTGGAGGTAGTGGCCAATAAACCTTCGACGTCCCATTGGTTGGCGTAGGTCAAAAAACGCACCATGGACATGGCGTCGTCGGGTTCGTTTTCGATGTCGGTGAGAACCAAAACCCGGTGTTTTTGCGGGGACGTTTGGGCAGAAGTAGTGGTGGTTGACACTAGCAGCAGTAGCAATAGTACAAAACCGCTGATTGCTGGATGGGTTGTAAATTTGGTAGAGTTTTTCATACTGGTTTTGTTGTTAGGGATGAACGAAAATTAGACTTGTAATGATTAGATCACCAAATGTCTAGCAGTTAGCACGATCTGGAATCCCTCCCCGAAAGTCTAAAACTTTCGGGGAGAGACCTTAGATTTGTGAGATACTTTCAAATTGCCCGTTGAGCATCCAATTGAAACAGAATGAACTACAGCACCACAAACTGATAACTCCCCGATCCCAAAGGAATTTTCACCTTAGCCCCAGATACAGCGACCCCAGCCCACTGGCTGATCGGTTTTCCAGATTCGGTTATTTGATTGATACTTTTCGCGGGCAAATACAAGGTAGCAGAACTGTTGGCAGGAACAGTGCAGGTATAAATCAGCTTTCCTTTCTCCATTTTCCAGGCACTCCTAATCTGTCCGTACATCGAATCATAATGGCCGCTGGCGGAAGTGATTTCCCCATTGGGGTCGGGGGTAGGCTGGAGGATGAAGGATTTGAAGGCAGGCACACTGGGGTCTCTTTGAATGCCCAAGGAGAAATTGTACATCCAGGCCGCCACCGCTCCGAAAGAATAATGGTTGAAGGAATTCATGCTGTTGTTGCCACCAAAGCCATTTTCGACGGTGTAACTGTTGAGTCGTTCCCAGATCGATGAAGAACCATTGACCACCGAATACAACCAGGAAGGATATTGCTTGTTGGTCAAGAGCTTGTAAGCCAAATCGTCGGCACCATTTTCGGACAATGCTTCACTGATCGAAGCCGTACCAATGAAGCCCGTCATCAGGGAGTATTCTGGCCGTTTTACGCCGCCATCGTCTACATTGGTTCGGGTGATCGTAGCGCGTAAACCCTCCAAGGACTTTGCTTTATTGGTAGCATTGAAGATGTCCAAATCCAATGGAATGGCATAGGATGCCTGGGTATCCATGAGGTTGCCTTTTTCAGACTGGGTCCGGCTGTCGCTTTCGTTGGGGGCACCCATGAAGCCAGTTTTGATACCCGATTTTACGGTTTTGCACGCTTCATTCAGATACACCGCATTGGTTTTGGCCTTGATGCTTGCGCTGCGCTGGTTTAATTCAGTTGCGTCGGCGGATTTGCCCAGGGCATTGGCCATTTGGCTCAAAATGTCCAGATCGTAGGCATAATAAGCCATCCAGAAAAGGGTATTGTCGTTTTTGTTGCCTTCGGGGCTCAACCAGTCACCCAGTGGGCCTTCGTTGAGGATGCCAGTTTGGGGATCAATTTTTGTATCCAGAAAATCCACATATCGCTTCATCGCCGGGTAATGCTCCTGCAATAGCTGGATGTCGCCGTACTGGCGGTAAGTTTCCCAGGCCACGGTGATGCCTGCGCTGCCCCAAAGTGTGCCACCAAAACCACCACCTACGGGTGCCACATCGGTAAAGCGGCCATTTTCAAACTGGATGTCCCGCATCGCTAGCATATGCCTGCGCAAAAACATGGGTGCATCGGCCAGGTAGGTGGCTGCTTTTGAAAATACGGAAATGTCGCCGCTCCAGCCCATCCGCTCGTTGCGCTGCGGGCAATCGGTGGGGATGGAAAGGAAATTACTTCTCAGTGACCAGGTGATGTTTTCCCAAAGTTTGTTGACCAGCGGGTTATTGGTTTCGTAATGGGAAGCCAATTCATGGACTGAACTCAGCACCAGGCCCTTTACATTTTCAATCGGAATGGCCGCATCAATTCCGGTAATCTCCAAATATTGGTAGCCATGGAAGGTGAACCGGGGTTGGATCACTTCATCACCACCTTTGAGGATGTAGCGGTCTTGGGTCAAGGCGGCGCGGATGTTTTCCAACATGATCATGCCTTCGTTGCCTTTGTAATCTGGCAAGGCAGGATAGGCAATCTCCGCAAAGCGTAGGTTGATCACCTGGCCTTTTTGGCCGTTTTTGATCAAAATTTTAGGGATACCCACCATGTTTTGCCCCATGTCGTAGACGTAGACTTTGGGGCGGACTTCTTTTACGGAACGAGCCGTCAAGGTTCTGACGATTTTCACGTTTTCGTCCATGTTGCCGATCAACTTGAAATCTTTGTAATCAAAGGTCGTCGCTCTGCCTCGTTCGGTAAAGGTGCCCAGGTAGGCATTGCCTTCCAAGGGGACTACACTGGCGGGTTTCCAGGCCGCGTCATTAAAACCTGCGGCGGTCCATCCTTGGATTGCAGCCTCTTTGCCAGCGTCGTATACTTCACCCTGGAAATAGGATCCGTAACGAACGGGGCCATCGGTGAAGAGTTTCCAGTCTTTGGCATTGGAAGTGATGATTTGCTCCGTGCCATCGACATAGGTGATGACCATTTTAGCCAATAAGGATTGGCGGTCGCCAAAGAAGTTCCAACTTTCGCCGCTGTAAGTGATGTTGCCACTCCACCAGCCTTCGCTGAGCCAGGCACCCAGGGCGTTTGCTTTGCCGGCGATCAAGTTTGAGGTGACGTCATACGTTTGGTACTGGTGGTGTTTGTTGTATTGGGTCAAACCCGGATTGAAATACTCCTCACTGACCCTTTTGCCATTGAGGTAAACTTCGTAAATCCCTCGGGCAGTGACGTACAGGCGGGCTTTTTTGATGTTGGGTTTGGTTTGAAAAGCTGTTCTCAACATTGGCGTGGCATTGCGGGAAGCATCGGCAGTGGCCAATTGTTGGCCCGAAAACTTATAGGCAGCGTTTTCTTTGGGGATGTTCTTTAAGAGCTGATTGTCCTTGTCTTCAAAAATCACATTGCTGGGAAAGCGGAAATTTTTAACCGTTAACTCGGAGAAAAAGGCAGTCTGCCCAGCTTCCGTTTTAAAACCCATATCGGCCAACATGGGGAAGCTGATGAAGTTGTTGCCAGAACCAACGGGGTTCAAATTCAGGCCTCGGGGGGCAAAGGGCGAGGTGGGCTCCGGTCCGGGTAAGGCAATTTTATGCGCATTGTCGGTACCATTGATGAAAAACTCAAACAAGCCAAAGTTGCACTCTGCATAAATCTGGTGCTTATCGTACTTATTCTGCTGCTTGATGATGCTTTGCGGGATGTCTAAGGATTGAAAAGGCACATCGGCTTTGTCGTTGTTGGTATATCCTACCCTGAAAATGTTGAGCTTGGCTTTCGATTCAGGGCTGTCATTCAAGCCGGATATGTCCAGTTCCAGGGCGACATAACTTTCATTTTTGCCTTTTTCGACCCCCATGAGGTTGAGGTAGCGGTTGGACAAGCGGGTATCGTTGGCTCCAAAGACGAAGGCTGCTTTGGTGGAACTTGAATTTTTATCCAATTGAACGGCAAAACTGAATTTGAAAACGGACAGGTAGTGGGGGTAAAAAACGTCATCTGCCGCTCCACCGCCAATCCATTGGGCACCCGACCAGGCTTTTTCCGAAGGATCGAGGAGGCCCGTTTCAAACCAGGAGGCGGATTTGCTCAGTTTGCCTTGGTTGTCCCAAACATTGAGTTCCCAGGTGTAGCGAGTGCTGGGTTTTAAGGCTTCGCCCGCATATTGGATCGCGTGTGCTTGCGCGGAATTGACTTTGCCGGAATCCCAGACCTTCAGCCCTTTGTCACTTTTGACCAAAATTTGGTAAACTTTTTGGGCCAAGCCACGGCTGGTGTTGGGGGCTTGCATTTGCCAGGAAAACTGCGGGGTGGCGATGTCGGTGCCGATGGGGGTGTTGCGGTAATTGGTTTTGAGATTGGTCAAGGTGACCTGGGCGTTGGCCGCGATGCTCAGTAGGATAAAGAGGGCAAGGAGTGAGTGTTTCATGCTTGCGAGAGGTTGTGGTTGAATAAGGTGTCCTGATACTTGGTGGTAAGATAGGGGATTATTTTGATTTGGGGTGAAGGTAAGATCGGGAGTCAAAAAGAATTTATGCGCACATGCTAACGATGCTGCGCATCTTGGTACAAAAGCGACCAACCATCACCATTCAGACTTGTTCATGACAAGTTGTTGAATGATGCATAAAAATCCAGCAACTCATCAGTATGTTTACACTCGTTAAAAAAAATAAGCCTGCATGATGCGTATTGTATTTTTAATCGGGTTTCTGTTTTGTGTGGGTGGAGTTTTTGCCCAAAAAGTAAACTTCGCATTTGGCCCCGAAATGAAAGAGGACAAAGGCCTGGATTTTTGGGGACACCTCCACCACGATGCCAGCGGGCACTATGTTTTGTGGACAGAAAATGATGGCAGTGGTTTTACTTTTCGCGATAAAAAACCTCCACTTTTACAGAAGTACGACCACAAGTTCAAATTGCTCTTTTCCCGAGAACTTGTGGTAAAGGAAGAGGACATTTCTTTTGGCAATTGTTTCTATGCCCTGGATAAATTTTTGTTGTGTACCCACCAGTACGAGGCCAGGGATAAAACGCTCAGGTTGCAAGCCACGCCCATTACCATGGATGGACGGATTGGCAAAACGACCCGCCTCGCCCAAATTCAATGGAGAAGCAAAGACGATGAACCGCAGGAAGTGGATTGGAAAATGTCGGAGGATACGACCAAACTCATGGTGGCGACCTATGCTGATGACGATGACAACGATGTAAAAACCCAAGTCAGTGTCATCGTGCATGACCACAAGCTGCAAAAACTTTGGGAAAAGGTCTTTACACTGCCGTATTCGCAGAAGCAGTTTGGCTTCAAAAACTGGACGGTGGCCAACGATGGAAGAGTATACCTGTTGGCGAAAATTTATGACGAAAACAACAACAAGGAATCCAAAAGAGAAGACGGCAAACGCAGTCCCGCTTATAAAATGGTGGTGTTTCGCCTGGACGCAGAAAGTACAGTACCTTATCAAATCCAATTGCAATTGGGTGAAAAATATGCTACTGATGTGACGTTCAAACTCGATGCCGCAGGAGATTTGAGTTGTGCAGGATTTTATTCCAACGACCGTCGAGGGGTGATTCAAGGGGTCTTTTTTTCGCGCATCAGCGGACAAGATGGTAAAATGCTTACCACCAACCATAAAGAATTTACCCCTAGTGACCTCGCATTGTTTGACACCGATAAAGACAAAAGTGGCGATGAAGGGCTAGATAGAACCTTTCAATTCAATCAGATTATCCTGCGCGATGACGGCGGTGCGGTGGTCACCGCAGAACAAGCCTATTTCATCATTAGACGATACCTGAATGGCAACTATTGGGTCACGCGTACCACCTATGTCAACAATGAAATATGTGTCACCAGCATCAGCCCGACCGGAGAAATAGAATGGGTGCGCACCATTCCCAAAAGGCAAATCATGGAGGAAACGCCAGTTTTTAATGGGTATACCATGATGGTTTCGGGTAGCAACCTCTATTTTTTGTACAATGATGATGTAGACAATTTGAAAAAACCACTGAATGTACCCGCTAAACGGATTAGCTCTTTTAACGATGCTGTAGCAACCATCGTGACCATTAATGTGGATGGCCAAATGGCTCGCGACCTCGCTTTCAAATTGAAAGACGATACCAACAAAGGGCTCGTCGTAGCACGCCACTGTAAACAAACCGGTCCGGAGGAGCTCTTTTTTCTGACCACGCGTTACCAGTTGCTGAGTCGGCCGCGTTTGGTGATGGGGTCGTTGAGGGTGGAGGATTAAAAAGGGACGCCGACAAAATTTCCTACAGCATCCTTGAAACCCATGCTGTAGGGCATACCGTACCAAATCGACAGTCTCTTGCGTTTTTTATTTTTATGGTTGAAATAGTCTTTTCAAAGGAATTCATCGATATTTAGTTGATCTTTGTTTGCCCGAATTAACAAACAAAATCGTTTTCCTTCTGTTTTCCTTCTATTTTTCCTTTCCCGGTAATTCTCATTAGCCCTAAATTCATGCCCACATCCATTCGTGTAAACACCACAAAGGTGTTAAAGGCCGCTCTGTTGTATTTGTTGTTTTACCTGACAGTTTTCCAACCGAAGATTTCTGCTCAACCAGGCGCCTCCACCCAGAAAAACATCCTGAAGTCTCTTGAACAGGCCAATAAATTGATGATTTCGAAGCGAAGTCAGTCTGCTCTTGCGATTACCACCGAGTTGCTGGAGCAGCTCAAAAGGAAAGGCCAGTATGATTCCCCTTTAGGCTTAAAAGTGCGCTTGGTACACGGCTCAGCCCTCGTTCATGCCGATACGGCCCGAACGGGGATGAATTTTTTATTAGCGTTAAAAGGAACCAGCAAGGCAAAAAAACAGTGGTTGGTTTTTGCCGAAACCTGCCGGATCATCGCCGCTGAATTGGAGTTTGTCGGGCAGAAAGAGGGAAGTTTAGCCAATCTTCGCGAAGCGCAAGCCACAATTCAACAATACCATTTGGATTCCATCTATCCACACTTTGCAGTACGGATTTCTTCCTGGCACAGAATTTTTGGCGATCGGGACTCCTCCATTTTTTACGCCAATGAAGCCATTCGTTTAGCGCCAAAATTTGGAAAAATCTTTGAAGAAGCCACCGGGCAGTGGCTTCTTGGGTTGAATTACGAAAAAATAGATCCCGAAACGGCGATCTACCATTACAAGCTTGGTGCGAAACTGTTTCGGAAAATCGAAGAATACACCTCATTTCGTTCAATCCATTTAAATATGGCCAATCTGAATCTGGCCAGAGGAAATTCACGGCAAGCCATGACCAGCTTAGATTCAGTTCTCCTTTTTTATCCCCTTACCACAGAGAACAACATCGATCAACTTTACGTAGCCTTTATCCTCAAGGGCGAAGCTTTTCAGCAAATGGGCCAGCTTGATTCTGCTATTTATTATTTGAAAGTTGGCCACTCCAAAGAGTTGAAATTGCTCAAGTCTGAAAACATGGAAAAGATTGTTGAAATAGGCACCAAATACAATGTAGCCCAACAAGAAAAGGAACTTTTGGCCACAAACCTTCAGCTAGGGCAGGAGAAAGGAAATCGGAATTGGCTGTTGGTCATCGCTGCACTGGTTATCGGCTTTGCGGGGGTGTTGGCTTTTTACTATCTGCGTCTACAGAAAGCCAACCTTATCACCCGGCAACAGTCAGATCAACTCAAAAGCCTCGATGTGGCCAAATCCCGCTTTTTTGCCAATGTGAGCCACGAGCTACGCACCCCGCTCACCTTGATCCTCGGCCCCATCCGCTCACTGCTGAAAGAAAACCGCCTGAACGAAAAACAGACCCAATTGCTGCAAATGGTCAACCGGAGCGGTAAACAATTGGAACAGTTGGTGACAGAGATACTTGACCTGCGGAAATTGGAGATGGGCAAAATGGAAGTGTACGCAATACCGACCCGACTGTCTGCTTTTTTTAGCAACTACGCTGCCCAATTTGAGTCGCTGGCACATAGCCGACAGATTGATTTTTCATTTGAAACCAATACTGACAAAGATTTACTGGTTCAGATAGATCAAGAGAAGTGCCGCCAGATGTTGTACAACCTGCTTTCCAATGCCTTCAAGTTCACGCCGACAGGCGGGCAGATTAAGGCCAAACTATCTGTAAATAAAAGCATTCTCCAACTCGAAGTTGCAGACAATGGCCCTGGCATCCATCCCGATGATCTACCCCACTTATTCGACCGCTATTTCCAGACTACCCGACCCGAAAAGCCGGCCGAAGGCGGCACAGGTATTGGCCTTGCCCTGTGTCACGAGTATGCGAGGCTGTTTGGCGGCCATATCGAAGTAAAAAGTGAGCTCGGCGAAGGTACGGTTTTCAAAGTAGAGTTCCCGGTCATCCTGGCCGGAGCCGAAGCGTCCGCCGCTCTGGGGCTTACAGAGCAGCTGGAAGTTGTTCCGATCAGCGCTTCCGATAGCCCGTTCACTGCCCTACAGGGCACCCGCGAACCGGCCCTCGCGTCAACGGGAATTTCTGGCTCAGCCAAACCGACCATTCTCGTGGTGGAAGACAACCCCGAATTGCAGGAGTACATCCGCACGATCCTGTCGGACAAATACCAGGTCTTCACTGCCGAACACGGCCAGGCTGCATTGTCCATGATGAATGATGAATTAGGAATGATGAATAAGGAAAAACGCCGCGCACAAAATTCATCATTCATCACTCATCATTCATCATTCAACCCCGATATCATCCTTTCCGACCTCATGATGCCCGTCATGGACGGCTACCAATTGCTCGAAAAACTCAAATCCAACGACGCCACCCGGCACATCCCGGTCATCATGCTCACTGCCCGGGCGGATATACAGGACAAACTGAAAGCCCTGCGCATCGGCGTGGACGATTATTTGCTCAAACCCTTCGACGAAGAAGAATTGCTGGTGCGCATCGAAAACCTGTTGAAAAACCAGGCGGCCCGGCGCATTGCAACTGCTGAGGAAACGGAACCGCCAGCTACAGCCCCGTTGCGCTCGCAGCCCGACCAGGAATGGTTGGAGGGTTTCGAAGGCTACGTCGGGCAACATCTGGCCGACGACACCCTGAGTGTATCCACGCTGGCCTACCACTTCGCCATGAGTGAATCCACCCTGCTGCGCCAGTTGAAGCGCCTGACGGGGCTTTCGCCGGTTCAGTACCTGCAGGAAGTGCGCCTCAACGAAGCCCGCCGCCTGCTGGAAAACCGCAGGTACAATTCCATCGCAGAAGTGGCCTCGAAAGTTGGCTACGATGATGCTCGCTCTTTTTCCCGGAGTTTCCGGCAGCGCTTCGGGAAACTGCCATCGGAGTTGTTGGGGTCATGATTTTTGGATGATGCTGGCCGGTACTGGGTGTTTTTACCCTTTTTACCCTCATTTTGATGGAAAATGCTACAAGACTGACGGAAAATGTCACTCGGGGTGCCTCACTTTTGTTGCGAGTTTTTGACAGCCGAAACAACTCGGCCTGCATTCATCAACAAAAGCACCTTTCCACATGGAAAAAACAAAAATTATGAGAAAGAAAGTTTTCACCCTCGCGACGATGCGAATCATCGGCGTGAGCATGCTCTTCTTGACCTTGGCATCCAAGCAGGTTTACGCATACGACCCAGACACCCACTACCAAGTGACCTATGTCATGTGCCGAGCTGCTGGCTTAAACCACAACGATGCCCTGACTGTCGCACAATGTGACCAGGGGATGGATGATTCCAACGGGACACTTGCCAACGGTGGCCCTGGTGGTGCTATTCCCAATATTCCTGAAGAGGGCTACTGGCATGCCCTTCCTGAACGCTCAGACCCCAATCTCGTCCTTGCACGCAAGGAGTTGATGTTTAAATATGCTATCAGTATGCCTGATCGTCTTCGAAAGCTCCAGTACCTCGGGGTGTTTTTTCATTACCAGCAGGACACCTGGGCACACCGGGTACACCCAAACTCCAGCGCCAATAATTTCTCCCCTTATTATCAGCCGCTTGGGCATGGATTAATGGGACATCAACCAGATCGCCCTCCTTTTGATCCTGTGTGTGCCTTGCGCTGCCTTGAGGAAGGAATTAATTATGTACGCCGTTTCATGGCCGAAGGACTCAATGAAACCCCCAGCGCGCTGTTCAATAATTACAGCCCAGCCGTAGGAGAAGTGGATACTCAATGGGGAGGAAAAGGAAAGTACATTAACCAGATCCTGATTGACAAATCTAATACTGCGCGCGAATTTACTACGACCCTGATTCGTGCACAGATTGACTCCTATACAAACGGTATTGAATTTGGAAACCCTAACTATACCGGATACTACACCTCGAATGAGGCAATTTATGGGAAAGTCAGAGATAATTTCCAACGTGTCTGTGCTCAGTTCAAAATACCAGAGCAGATGCCAGCTTACCTTGAGCCTTTGTCTACTCTCACAACCCCGATGGTTTTAGGGGGAGGGCCGCTACCGATTCCCAAAGTCGCAGTGGCAGAGAAAATCATTACGCTTCGAAGCGCCGCAAACAACGAGTTTCTCTGTGCTACAGACGGACTTAGAGACAATGAGTGGCTCTATTGCAAAAAAGGTACCCCGTTGTCATTCATCGTGCAAGGCCCGCTAAATAACTGTAATCTCAGGGTCAAAGGGGAGGGCCTGTTCTTTAGTTATAAGGAGTCAACAGGGTCGGTAAAGCTCTGGAGTACAGCAGAAGGAGCAAACTTTAGCCTGGAGAAGCAAACGAACGGAAATTACGCCATCAAAAGCGTCAAGTACAACCAATACGTCTGGCTCTCTGGTGAGTCGCCCTATATTACCAAGGCGGGTAGAGCTGATAATTCCTCAGGCCAATGGCTCATCTCTGGGCTTGAAACCAACACACTAAATGCCGGCGAAACCTTAAAAACATTACAAATGTTGAGATCTGCAAATGGTCAGTATTACTTGGTCATGCAAGGCGATGGTAACCTATGTATTTACAAAACAGCAGATAATGGTTTTGTATGGGCTTCAATGATGTATAATTTTCAAGGAGCTTCCCTGAAAATGCAAACGGATGGAAATCTTGTAGTATATGATGGAAGTAATGCTGCTAAATGGTCATCTAAAACACATTCACACTTCGATCCAAAATTTAGCGATCCAGCAAATGTTCCGGTGAAAATGATATTAGAAGATACGGGCGCATTGGTATTATACGCGGCTTATGGTAGAGCGGTTTGGTCAAGTAAGTAGTTGCTATCCATTACTTCAAGCCCTCTAATTTTAAACTTTTACAAAAAATCATTCGAAATCATCGCAGCTGAATGGCTGCGATGATTTTCTTCCATAGCGGGAGCCTTACTTATACCCATACAACTCCACCCGCTGCACCCCATACTGCCCATACGGAATCCGCACATGCCGCCACTGGTGCGTTTGGTCGCTATTCAAATGCCGTAGCACTTTCCATTGATTTTGTTCAAAAGCCCCTTCATCCACTTTTAAAATGCCGATGTTGAGTAAGCTGCTCAATCCCCCTGAAACCCATGCTGCATCGCATACCGCACCAACTCTGCGGTACTATTGGCATTCGTCTTATCCCGTAAATTTTTCAGGTGAAAATCCACCGTTTTGATGGATAAAAACAGCTTGTCGGCCATTTCTTGTCTACCGTATTTCCCCACAATGGCCAGTATTTCACGCTCGCGCTCGGAGAAGCTGGTTTCTTTTGTCAGAGGTACACTCCGCCGTGGTTTTTGGCTCTGGATTTGGAGTTGTTTCAACAAGGCTTTGGACACATAATCCGGGAAGTACTGACCACTTTCCATCACCTGAACAATCGCGTTTTTTACTGTCACTGAATTTTCATCTTTGAGCAGATACCCATTGGCGCCGTTTTGCATCATGAAGGCCATCAAAGCTTCGTCGAAGTGCATGGTGAGTAGGATAACTTTGATGGTAGGGTAGGCGGCTTGGATTTTTTGCATGGTTTCAAACCCATCCATTTCGGGCATGGTGTAATCCAGCAGGATGACATCGGGTTGATGGTTTTCCAATTGTGTCAATACACTGGGGCCACTATCGGCTTCGAGGGTAACCTCCAATTCGGCGAAGGTACTCAGGATGAGTTTCATGCCTTCCCGGAACAGGTTTTGGTCGTCTATCAGGCCGATTTTAATGGGTGTTTCCATGGGTTGCTACTTGTTTATGGCATTGATGGGAAGGTTTAAATTCACCTCCACGCCATTTCCTAGGGAGGTTTCATAGTTCAGTTCTCCGTTCAAAAAAGCCATGTGGCGCTCGATGTTTTTCAGGCCAAAACTCTTTCTACCCGGTCTTTGCTCGTAAGCTGCTCGGTCAAAACCTTGTCCATCGTCTTTGTACTGCACCATGAGTTGGGTGTCGCTGAACTGAAAGTGGATGGCTACGTGTTTGGCTTCTGAATATTTCAGCGCATTGTGTACCAATTCCTGCAAAATCCTGAAGAGCGCTTTTTCTCGGTCTCCTTCAAATCGCTCCTCGGCATTGGCCTGCAAATCGATCTTGATTTGTTTCAATTCTTCCAGCTTCTCCAGCAGGCCACGGGTAGCGCTCACGATGCCCAGGCGCTCCAGGCTTTGGGGCAACAGGTCATTGGTGATGGTGCGTATTTCCTGGATGTTTTCATTGAGGGCTTGCAGGGCTTTTTCTTTGAAAAGTACAAATTGGGGTGCCGCCAGCTCCTGACTCACATTGGATACATAAATCTTCGCCGCCGACAACAAGCCGCCAATGCTGTCGTGCAGTTCTATGGCCATACGTTTGCGCTCGGCTTCCTGGGCCAGAATACCTGCGGTCAATAGTTCTTTTTGATAGGATACTTCCATTTGTTGCGAGGTCAGTTGTTGCTGGAGTAGCCGCCGTTGGTAGACGATGAAAAAAACGATGATGAATGTGACCAGCATGATCATACCCGTAATTCCCAAGGTAAGCAGAAAAGGAAGGCTATTTAGTGCCTCGGATGAACCCATAATGCGATGGTATAAAAAGTGTATAAGAGAATCGTAAAGATAGCGTGTATTCCAAAATAGGTTTGCCACAAATTTGGAATGACGACAAGATAATGATTGAATAAAAAGAAGAAGAAACTTGCTGCATTGTAAAACAAAACGCCGATGCTGATCCAAAATAAAGGCTCTTGCTCCAACTTCAGTATTTTCATTTCACGCAGGGTTTTGGTAAAAAAGCTGAGGGCATAAAACATCAGAATCAGTGCGCTAATCGAGCGGTTCAGGACATTTTCAGTTTTGAGTTGTTCAAAAAAAATACTGTTGATGGCCGCAAAAACCGGAAAACCATACAACAAAAACCTGCTTAAATAGCCTGGCAGTACGGGTTTGAAAATAAGACTCAGTAAAATAAAATCGGCGATGGTGTAAAAATGGAGGAGATATAAGTTGGGTTGGTGCAGCACACCACCTATAAACCTGGCCAAAAGACTAATTATCGTTCCCAGCCAAACAAGCACTGCTAAAATAAGATAAGCTCTGGTGGAATTTTTGACTTTAAAAAAGGCAAGTAATGAAGGGATCAACCCAATGAAGGTGGCTATATTGATCAGTAGTATTGCTATACTCAATTTCATTCCCTGTTGAATTAGTGGAAAAGTACCTCTAGTTATAGAAATACAGGAAGTACTTTATCCCTGAACACATTATTGACAAACCGGTGGGCATTGTCCGGCAAACTCAAAATTCTCCTCACCTCCATTTTTACCTTGCGGCAACGTATTTGGATTGGGGGTAAGGCGAATAATGACCCGGAATGGTACATGGCCTGCTTCTTCATACTGCCCTAAATAGATAAACATGCCACAATCAGGATTGCGCCCCCAATAGGCGTATATAGCCTCGGTATCTTGGGTATTAAAAGTATAGTGCCGAATTCGATTTTTGACATCACCAATTTTGCCGTTTAGGTAGAGTTGTTGAACCAAGTTCTCTGTAGGGATTTCTGTCCAATTTTGAGTTAAAGAATCGGCTAATTTGCCGCTAATGGCTTGATTTAGCCCTCCACGAGGCCGCAATGGAAAATAGATATGGTCATCAGCAGTGGGGGCCTTACCATTTTTTAATATGTCCATCAAGAGGGTGAGGTTAGGTTGGTCAGGTCGTTTGCTGCCTTCTTTCCCAAGCAGTGCCGGATGAATGCGGATTTGCAAAGAGTCACCTGGTGCAGCAACGTTTTTTTGTTGTTTGAGTTCCTCAAAAAAGGACTTGACCTGACTGGAGTTGAGCCGAAAACAAACTGCTCGATTGCCTGAGGATTCATCTCCGCCAAAATAAAAATCGCCAGCAAGTTTATCATCCGCAGATTGAAAGTTTTTGATTAAAGTAGCCGCTGTAATGCTGCGTACCTCATCTGGCAGGGTATCCATGGCTAAAGTTTCGTTGGGACTGCTCTGCTTGTTAGAATTGCCGCAAGACTGCCAGAATAAACTCAACAGCAATACAAAAAACAGCAGGGATTTCGATGTTCGCGAAAGTTGACGTGTAGTGGTCATGATTTTAGGATTTTTAATGATTGGTACATACAATCATGATAAAAGTATAACATGTCAGGCAGTAAAAAAAACGCCCGATCCGTTTTTAGTAAAAACCCTAGCCAATACTAGGAATAGCTCTAGATATTTTTCATCTAGTGGGCTATTTTTTGGCATTCCGGCTATTCTTTCTCATTTTTACCTTCAGAACCAGGTACGTGACAGCCAAAAAATAATTTATAATTTTTTGGCTGTCACGTACCTATGCCCCTTCCTTGATTGAAGCTTAACCTTCATAGAACTGTACCTGCCACAATGACTACAAGCTTGGCAATACCCTTTTTTTACCTATAAACTCGTTTTCTATGGCACAGCACCTGATCATCTGCCCTCTTCAGCAACCCCATACAGTGCCTATTCCAAACGTTGTTACGGAAGACATCGTAGTCAATTGACCATAAATGTCATTCTCCTAGATCTCAACAAAAAACAGCACGTAAAACTCAATTTTTTTTATTCAAGCTGGCCGTTCAGGTTTTGGACGGCCGCTTCTTTTTTAGGCCCAGTACCGCGCTAGTTTTCTGCTTCAACCAATTCAAGGCTTGAATATTTTCATCGTTGCACAGCAGTTTTTCTATTTTTTGGGCATTGGGTTCAGGGTCGCTGTGGTAGCGCACCAGCGTTCGACAGGCTTGCACAAAACGTAAAAAAGACAGGGTATTGGGCTTGGCCCAAATTTTATCGCGGCTCAGCCATTTTTCAAAAGCATCAAGGTAATTGAGTAAATAAAATTGATAACTGGGGTCGGAAAGGTACAGGTCAAAATGTGCTTGGGTACACAATACCCGGCCAGTCAATTGGAATTGAAGCGCTTCAAATGGATACATTTGCAAAATGGCCAAACAGGCTTGCAGGTCTTTTTGCCAATACGCAGTATGCGCTTTGGCCCAATGCGCACAATCGTTCTGGGCTTCGGCAGGCAAGCAGGGCGTGTAGGTATCCATAAAATGGCTGGTAAAATCAAATGAACCCTTCGTGTTGCTTGCACTAACGATGGTCATATAGGTGTTGGTCGAGATTTTTCCCTGTGACAATATAGCTCCACTGCTCAAGCCCAACTGGTACAAAGGCAAACTCTCCGTAATATCGAGTATCCCTGCTTTGATGAGCATTTTGGCATCATTGATCAAAGAAAGTAGCTGGGTAATTTGCTCCTTGGGACTCAGCTCGTCGAAGCGTTGGAGCAAGGCCGTTTTTAGTT
>JAIYAV010000046.1 GCA_027488855.1 Saprospiraceae bacterium | reverse complement strand
TTGCTACCAAAATGACCCCGGACGACCGGGGCTATTCTAAATTCAACCGCATCCGCGGTTTGTCATTCCAAAAATTCGGGATGACGAACTGTTTTAAATAAATGTGTGAATCATGTAACTCCCCATTGAACTTGTGTAACACTTCTGGACACTAAAGCCCTTAATTTTATTGCTTCAAGTCCAAATGAGCAATAGCCCGCGAAATCCAGAAGAACATCCTTATATGATCAAAATACACAAAAAAGAGGCAATCAACAAATCAGATATCCCCAGTTGGGCTTCCCAGGAAAAAGAATTATTCACCCGTTTGGGCGTCGCCATTGAGCAGGGCTTATCGATGGCAGAAGCAACCACCCGGCTGGAAACCTTTGGCCCCAACGCCATTGTCCAAGACAAACAAACACCCGCGTGGAAGATTTTCCTTCGGCAATTTAAAAATCCATTGGTCATCCTCTTGATTGTGGCAGCCAGCGCGTCGTTCGCCTTTCAGGAATGGCTGGACGCTGGTGCTATTTTGGTGGTCGTTTTCCTCAATGCCTGCATCGGTTTTTACATGGAATTTCAGGCAGGTCGCAGCATGGCTGCTCTGAAAAAAATGGTTGCCGTTTCCGCCAAAGCGCTCCGTGGAGGCAGTTTGAAAGAAATCAACATCGAATTGCTGGTGCCCGGTGACGTGATTTACCTGGAAGCGGGTGACATGACTCCTGCTGATGCCCGACTTTTTAATAGCTCCCAACTGCAAGTGAACGAGGCTTCTCTCACGGGCGAAAGTGTTCCCGTAGAAAAAGAGCCCGCCGTGTTGCCCGCTGATACGCCACTGGCAGAACAATCCAATCTACTTTTTAAAGGAACATTCGTGACCAAGGGCAATGGCTGGGCGGTGGTTTTTGGAACGGGTATGAACACCGAGTTGGGAAAAATTGCTCACCTTATTGACACTTCTGAACAGGCTGCTACACCACTAGAAAAAAAATTGGAAGCATTCAGCGGGCGCCTGATCAAAATCACCATTGGTTTGGTAGTCGCTATTTTTGGTGCAGGCGTCATTGGTGGAAAGCCAATTCTGGAAATGTTAGAGACCTCCATTGCCCTGGCCGTAGCCGCCGTTCCGGAAGGTTTATCTATTGTTGCCACCCTCGCATTGGCACAGGGAATGCTCAAATTGGCCCGCCACAAAGTGATTGTCCGCAAACTTGCGGCAGTCGAAACCCTGGGCGGAACCACCGTCATTTGCACCGACAAAACCGGGACGCTGACACAAAACAAATTGGAAGTTGAAGCCTTGGCTGCCCCGGGTGGCAGCTGGGCAAAAAGTGCCGATGCTGCCGATCTGCCCGCCGGGCATTTGCCAGAGTTGGAATACCGTCGCCTCATCCAAATTGCCATTTTGTGCAACAACTCGGAGATCATTGCCAAAAAAAGGACGATTAAAGAAATTGGCGACCCGCTCGAAACGGGCTTGCTCAAATTCGCACGTAGACTAGGCGAAGACATCAATGAGCTCCGACTAAAATCCCCCAAAGTGTCGGAAATGCCCTTCAGTTCCGAAACCAAAATCATGGCCACCTTGCACGACACACCGGAAGGTAAGTTGGTTTTTGCCAAAGGTGCCGTCGAAGACTTGCTCAAATGTTGTTCCTTTATCCTTGATGGGGATAAAACTATACCCCTGAGCCCCAAGGCGAAGAAGGCCTGGCTCGACGAAGCGGAAAAAATGGCTTCATCCGGGCTAAAAGTCATCGCGGGAGCTTTTAGATCAGATGCAGAAGCTGCGCAGGAACTAGCGGAAAACCTGGTTTTTGTGGGCCTTTTTGGTCTGATCGACCCGCCCAGAAGGGAAATCCCCGCCGCAATCAAGCACTGCCGGGACGCGGGAATTGAGGTGGTGATGGTCACTGGCGACCACCCTGCAACAGCCAAAGCGATCGCCAGACAGTTGGGCATCATCGATGCTGATGAAACCGACGTGGTGTTGGGAAAAGAAATGCCGGACTTCGAAAAACTCCGTAAAGCGGATAAGTCGCGCTGGGCCGCCGCCAAAATATTTGCTCGGGTTAGCCCCAAACAAAAACTCGATTTGATCCGGGTTTTTCAGGAGCGCAAGGCCATCGTGGGCATGACTGGCGATGGCGTGAACGACGCCCCTGCGCTCAAAAAGGCTGACATTGGCATCGCCATGGGCAAAAGGGGTACCCAGGTGGCGCAGGATGTAGCCGACATGGTGCTACGCGACGACAGTTTTGCCAGCATTGTTGCAGCAATCCGCCAAGGGCGAGTCATTTTCGACAACATCCGCAAGTTTGTCATTTACCTCTTGTCCTGCAACCTGAGCGAACTGGCGATCATCGCCATTGTAGCCGTGTCGTTCCTGGATTTCCAGTTGAAGCCACTGCAAATTTTGTTCATTAACCTGGTCACGGATGTGTTGCCAGCCCTGGCCTTGGGTGTTACGCCTGGCGGCCCGGAGGTGATGAAGCAGAAGCCGCGCGCAGTGAACGAACCCATCATTGACAAATCACGCTGGTGGCGCATTTTTTTCTATGCCGGGGTCATCACAGCGACGAGCATCGGGGCAGTGTATTTCAGCCATTACGCCCTTCATGCTTGGGGGGAGTGGGATGCTGCACTTTCCAATAACATCCTGTTTTTTACCCTGATTTTCGCCCAGTTGTTCCATGTGTTCAACATGGGTTCGATGGATTTACCGTTTTGGCGGACCGAGGTGGTCCGCAATCGCTATGTGTGGTTTGCAGTAGGTGGATGTGCCCTCATCGTAGCCGGGTTGTACCAAATTGCGCCCGTGAGGAAGGCACTTTCAATGGTGCCCATGTCGGTCGCTGATTGGGCCCTGAGCATCGGAGCGGGATTGCTGGCGATGGTGGTGATTAGAATGGGCAGGAATTTGAAGTTTTTTCAAAATGAAAAGCAATGATTGATTTAGTGATTTCTTGGCCGTTTAAAATTGGCATCATCGTTTTGTTGATTGCTGCAGTTGTTATCGGGCTCATTTTAATGGCAGGTAGCATAAACTTGACCATCCAATTCAAAAATGAGGTGAAAGATCTTTTTGCTCAATCGAAGCCTATTTCTACTGACCGGGTATTCCGCTATGAGCAGTTAAACGGCTTGCCCGAGCCCGTTCAGCGCTATTTTAAGCACGTTTTAAAGGAGGGGCAACCGTACATTGGTTACATCCGATTGACCCACGATGGACAATTTAAAACGGGGCAAGACAAAGATTGGCTGAACATCGAAGGGGAACAGTATTTCACGACCGAAAAACCTGGCTTTATTTGGAAAGGCACGACCACAATGTTCACCGCCCGCGATAAGTACATTTCGGACAAAGGACGATTGGTGGTTTCGCTTTTGTCCCTGATTAATGTAGTAGATGCGCAAGGCGAAAAATACAATGAGGGCGAATTGCAGCGCTGGCTGTGCGAAGGTGTTTGGTTTCCGACCAACCTATTGCCGAGTGAAAGATTGCAATGGTCTGCAATGGATGCGCAGACTGCAAAATTGACCTTCAATTACCAGGGCTTATCGCTATTTTATCTCGTCAGCTTCAATAAGCTTGGCGAGATCACCCAAATGGAAACAAAACGGTACATGAGCGAAGAAAAGCTGGAAACCTGGATTGGTAAAATGAAAGATTACCAAGAGTTGAATGGAATAAGGGTGCCAACCAATATAGAAGCGCTTTATAGATTGGAAAAAGGCGATTACCCTTATGCAAAGTTTAAGGTGAAAAAGATCGAGTATAGCCAACCTGAAAAGTTTTAATTTTTTCAAACCACATTCTTAAAATAAAACCATTGTGAACAGAAAAAAATTCTTAGGTGTTGCGGGCGGGGCTGTTTTGGTGGTCGCTGGCGGCTATTACTTGCAAAGTGACAAAAGCAATTTCGTCAGAGCAGATCTTGAGGAAAATTTTCCTGAAAAAATTCCCCTTACCGCTGACGAAAGAAACATCCTGTTTTTGGCCTCCTTGGCACCTAGCGGACACAACACCCAACCCTGGTTTGTACAATACATTGAACCTTACCATTGGATTATCGGCAATGACAAAAGCAAATGGCTTCCTGGGGTTGATCCCACGCAAAGAGAAACGATGCTGTCGATTGGGGCATTCACCCAAAATCTGGAATATGCGGCCAGCAACCTGGGGTACCAATGTCAATTCACTATTTTAGCCAACAACAACCAAGATGAACAGGTCCTATCTGTCAAATTGACAAAAGCAAGCAATGCGCCCAAATACAACATTGAAAAAATAAAACAGCGTAGAACCATCCGGTCAAATTACCTCAGTGAGGTACTCAAAAAAGAAGATTTGGATGCGCTGATGGTAGGAGAGGGGGATGCATTTCATTGGCTACCCAATACCTCAAAAGAGCACCAATACCTGAATGAACAAACGATTGAAGCCAATCGGATTCAATCCTATCGGGATGCTGCACAAAGCGAATTGGCCGATTGGATTCGGTTTTCCAGCAAAGATGCCGAAAAACATGCTGACGGGCTCACTACCGCAAGTATGGAAATAAAGGGAGTTCCAGCCTGGGTTTTGCGCAATTTTTATGGAAAATCGAGTGTGATGAAAAAAAATTTCAGGGAGCAGAGCATTGACACTGCACGCAAACAAGTATCGCAATCTGCTGGTTGGCTGCTGATTACGAGCAAAGACAATGCCGTAGCGACCCTGCTTGATACAGGCCGTCGCCTGCAAAAGCTGTGGCTAAGCATTCGGGAAAAAGGAATCGCCATTCATCCGATGACGCAGATATTAGAAGAAACAACTACGAACGCGGAACTCAATTCAGCTATCGGCATCAGGGATCCCGTACAGTTTATTTTGCGAACCGGATATGTAAAAGCGTATCCGCAACCGGTTTCCCTGCGGCGGGCGGTGGATGGGTTTGTACGGATGTAAGAATGGCATGGATTCGAGTAAAACAAAATGAAAAACATTTGATACACGGAATCATCCAACGTTCATTTCCATTTAAACACCCATTACCACTCCGCAACGTTCTAAATGCTGACAATAAGTGTGATTCATGTAAGTCATTTCAAGAATTGTGTAAGGCTTTAGGCGTCAATAGTACTCACCTTTGTATCGATCATTACCATTAAAAACAGCCAAACAACAATAGCATGAAACCATACAAATTATTTACCTCCACAAAGGTTGGTGCGATAGAAGTGAAAAATCGCATTGTGATGGCGCCGATGACGCGGTGTCGGGCCATTGGCAATACCCCCAATGACGCAATGGCAATGTATTACCAACAACGTGCTACGGCTGGTTTGATCATCACCGAAGGCACATCCCCTTCGGCAAATGGCTTGGGCTATGCCCGTATTCCGGGAATTTTTACCGAAGCACAAATACTTGGTTGGAAGAAGACTACCACAGCGGTACATAAGAGTGGCGGCAAGATTGTTGTTCAATTGATGCACACAGGAAGAATAAGCCACATTCTGAATATGCCGAAGGGTACGGAAATAGAAGCGCCTTCTGCCATAGCATCAACCGGACAAATCTGGACCGATGCCAAAGGATTGCAGGATTATCCTACTCCTAAAGCAATGACTGCCGAAGACATTGTATTGACCCAAGCCGAGTATGCGGCCGCCGCAAAAAATGCGATTAAAGCAGGATTTGATGGCGTTGAACTACACAGTGCCAACGGATATTTGCTGGAAGAATTTTTATCGCCTGCCAGCAATGTGCGCACCGATAAGTATGATGGCAGTATTGAAAACCGTTGCCGCTTTGTACTAGAAGTGGTAAGCGCAGTCGCAACCGCTATTGGCAAAGAGAAAACGGGCATTCGCTTATCGCCTTATGGTGTTGCGGGGGACATGCCAAATTACCCTGAAATTGATGCAACGTACGATTACCTCTCCAAAGAACTCAATAAATTGGACATTGCGTACATCCACCTTGTTGACCATTCTTCCATGGGTGCCCCCACTGTGCCGATTGAAATAAAAAAACTGATCCGTAAAAATTTCAAAAACACCCTGATTATTTGTGGTGGCTACGACAAAGAAAGTGCAGAAGCCGATATTGAAAGTGGTTTGTGTGACCTGGTAGGATTCGGTCGGCCATTTATCAACAATCCTGATTTGGTAGAACGATTGGAAAACAATGAGGAATTGTCGCAAAACCTTAAAACGGAATTGTTCTATACTGCGGACAAAAATGGCTATAGCGATTACCCCAATTTCAAAGCTCCGGTAGTGCTTCAAATTCAATAAGTCAGCCATAAACCTTGTAATAATATGGTTGACAAAAGCCGGAAACCAAGCTTATGCCAAAAGTAGAAGCCAATTCTAAAATTGAAAATAAAATTGTTGCCAAGGTTGTAAATGCTGGTAAAGAATACAAAGCTGGCGATACAATGATTACCGCCTTAAAAGCCAGTACGGTTGAATTAAAAGCGGGTGAACTTTTGCTGATCATAGGTCCATCGGGGTCAGGTAAAACCACGCTGCTTTCCTTATTTGGCTGTGTGATCTATCCCAGCTTCGGCGAAGTGTGGATAGATGAAGTGAAAGTGAATGATTTAACCGAAAGTAAATTAGCTGAATTGCGCCTACTAAAAATCGGATTCATTTTTCAGCGATTTAACCTCATTGCTCCGCTCACTGCCTTAGAAAATGTAATGATGCCACTCTTGCTACAAGGCATTGGCGAAAATGATGCCAAAGCAAAAGCAACCACGGCCTTGGTTAAAGTGGGCATGGGCGACCGCCTGAAAAATCTATCCAATGATTTAAGCGGTGGTCAACAACAACGTGTAGCTATTGCCAGAGCATTGGTGACCAATCCTGAAATGATGCTTTGTGATGAACCCACTGCATCGCTTGACCTTGCCAGTGCAGGTATCGTGATGAGGGAATTGAAGGCATTGGCAAAACAAGGAAAGGCCGTAGCAGTGGTTACGCACGATACGCGGTTGCGCCCTTTTGCTGATAGAATTGTGTACGTCCTGGATGGCAGCATTTCCGACAAACCTGTAGAAGAAGAACTCTCTTTAACCTAAGAAAAACATGAAACACTATCTTCTTCTAATGCCGCTGATTTTCATTCTTCCTTCATGCAACAATAAATCTGCGCAGGAAAAACTGGACATTGAAAAAGCCAAGCAAGCGATTGCCCTTACCCGCATAGTTGGTATTGGAAAAATCACACCCGAAAATGACATCATTCAATTGTCTTCACCCGTCAATGGAATTGTTCAGAAAATTTATAAAAAGGAAAATGACGCTGTAAACATCGGCACCGTTATTTTGGAATTAGACCATGAGTTGGAAGATGCCAAAATAGTGCAATTGAGAACGGAAGTAAATACTCAATCTGCCCAGATAAAAGTTGATGCAGCAAGTGTTGGAGAATTTGATGCCAAAGCCAGCAATGCAAATATAGAGCTACAACGTTTGCAGAAACTGCTATCAAACAATGCAGAAACGCAACAAACTGTAGATGATGAAACCACCAATTTAAAAGTTCTAAATTTCAATGTAAAAAAATTAGAGGCCATTGTGGCTGTTTCAAAAAGCAAATTAAAAGAAACCCAAGCTACTTTACATACGGCTCAGGTAGAAAGGGACCAAAAAATAATCACCGCTCCAATCGCTGGAAGGATTTTAGAGTTAACGGTTTTAATTGGTGGGTCGGTGTCGACACTGCAATCATTCGGCCAAATTACGCCCAAAGGCAAAACGATTGCCATTTGTGAGATTGATGAATCAAATGCGGGAAAAGTATTCGTTGGCCAAAAAGGGTGGATTAGAAATGTGGGTTCTGCGGATACCTTATCCACCGGTACCGTTTATTTCGCTGCTTCTTTTCTAAAAAAGAAATCCTTGTTTACCGATCAATCTGGTGAAAAGGAAGACCGGCGGGTGAGAACCATCAAAATGATGTTAGACAATCCCAATCAATTGTTACTCAATGCAAGAGTTGAATGTGTGCTAGCTATTTCTAACAAACTTAACCAATAATTCATGTTGAAAATTGCTTGGAAGTTCATCCGGTTTGACAAGGCTAAAAGCATTGGGGTTATTGTTGGGATTCTCATCAGCACCTTTTTAATTGGGCAACAGTTGGGTGTTTTCTTTTTTCTATCCGGCCTGATGGGCGCATTGGCGACCGATGTAAAAGCCGACATTTGGGTTGTGGACAGCAAAACGGACGATGTCAATCAATTGGGCCAATTAGACATTCGCAACCTTAGATCAGTTCAAGGCATCAATGGCGTCAAAGAAGCATTTCCATTGATGATAGGCGGAGCGTCTTGCATTTTTAAAAATGGAACCAGCGGTGCCATTACTTTATTGGGCGTAGATGAAAATCACATCGATGCATTGGTGAGTACTGATAAAATTTTGGCTGGCAATCTATCTGATTTACAATTGGATGGAGCGGTAAGTGCTGAATTTTTTGAAAAGAAAAACTTAGGCGGCAACATCGACCTGAACACCTATTTAGAGATCAATGGCAAGCGGGCTTTTTTTGTTTTGCAAACAAAAGGATTCAGAGGGTTTGGTAGCAGTTTTTGTGTGACCACCATTGAAAGAGCAAGGTTTTTTTCAAATCAATCCGCTACTACCATCAGCGCTGTTTTGGTAAACGTTGAAAACCCAAAAGAAATTGATGCAGTGGTTGCCAGCATCAATCAAAATATTTTTGGTTTACGCGCCTGGCCATCCCCAAAATTAGCTTCCTCTTCAGTAAAAAAAATATTGGTGAGTAGTGGGATTGCATTGAGCACTGGCACCCTCATCATCTTTGCATTGATTGCTGGTTTTTTTATCATTGGGTTGACCATGTATTCTTCGGCCCTCGACCGGTTAAAAGATTATGGCACCTTAAAGGCGATTGGTGCAGGCAATAAATACATCAGCAAATTAATATTAACGCAAGCTTTGATGTTTACCATTGTTGGCTTTCTCATAGGCTTAGCGCTATTGGAAGGGTTTAAAATTGGGGTGGTAAAATCAGGACTAATTTTTTCATTTTCTCCACTTGTATTGATTGGAATGTTCACAACCATTGGCCTGATTTCGCTCAGTGGGGCTTCGTTTGCTTTGAGCAGAATAAGAAGTGTTGAGCCAGCTGCAGTGTTTAGGTAATCAGGGGCGATAAAAAACTACGTGTTAATTTTTCTCCACTATTAATGCGTGAATGATGTAACTTTTTTTATTTTTTGTGCAAGACTTTAGGACTCAATAGTGGGCACCTTTGTATCGTTGTAACAATTTAGTTGCAACGTAAAGTTACCTCAAATGAAAACCAATCAAGAACTACAGACAGACGTTGAAAATGCCATCAAATGGGAACCATTATTGAATCCTGCTGAAATTGGAGTAACCGCCAAAGACGGCGTTGTTTCTCTTACTGGTGTGGTGGACAGCTACGCAAAAAAATTGGAAGCCGAAAATGCTGCCAAAAAAGTGATTGGAGTAAAAGCTTTGGTTGAAAAAATTGAAGTGAAATTTCCAAGTGCTTGGACAAAAACCAATGCAGAAATTGCCAACGAAGTTTTGACTGCTTTGAAATTAAACTGGTCAGTTCCTAAAGACAAAGTAACCGTAAAGGTGGAAGACGGCTGGGTTACGTTAGAAGGTGAATTGCCTTGGAATTACCAAAAAGAAGCTGCTAAAAGTGCGGTACATTACCTTACTGGTGTCAAAGGGGTAATCAACAACATCAAAATCAAATCGGAAACACACGATGCGATTGAAAAGAAAGATGTTGAACATGCAATTGGCAGAAGTTGGTCAGTTGATGATTCCGATATTCAGGTAGCAGTATCTGGAACAACGGTAACCTTAACCGGAACAGTAGATTCTTGGTATCAAAAAGAAGAAGCAGGTCGCATTGCTTGGAACACTCCGGGCATCTGGCATGTGAAAAACGAATTGGTCGTTGATTATTACTATGAATTGGTTTAGTTGACAAATAAACTTTAAACGGTGGAAGAAAACCTCCACCGTTTAAAATTAAAATCATAGTGCTATTAAATAAAATATGGCAATTCAAACAACCAACCCCGCAACGAATAAGCTGATCAAATCTTTCGATGAAATGACGGCTGCGGCGGTTGACAAAGCAGTAACAAACGCAACAACTTTTTTTGACCAGTGGAAGAGCACGGATTATAAAGTAAGGGCCCAGTTATTGTATAAAGTAGCAGGCCTAATGCGCGCAAAAAAGCAAGACCTAGCCAATACGATTACCCTAGAAATGGGCAAACTTTTAGCTCATGCCGAAGGCGAAATAAAACTAAGCGCGGAAATATTTGATTACTACGCCAAAAATGCGGAAAGTTTTTTAGCCGACAAAACATTAAATCCGGTACACGGAAAAGCACTCATTCGATACAGTCCTGTTGGCGTGCTGCTGGGCATCCAACCCTGGAATTTTCCGTTTTATCAGGTAGCCCGTTTTGCGGCACCCAACATCATGATTGGCAATACGGTATTGATCAAACACGCTTCCAATGTACCACAATGTGCCATAGCCATCGAAGAATTATTTATTGAGGCAGGTGCACCACTTGGCCTGTATACCAATCTATTGCTATCTGGACAACGAGCTACGGCATTGGTCGCTGACCCAAGAATTAAAGGGGTGTCCCTCACGGGTAGCGAAGTAGCTGGTGCAAGCGTTGCTGCTGAAGCAGGTAAACACATCAAAAAATCAGTTTTGGAATTGGGCGGTAGCGATGCATTCATCATCCTGGAAGATGCAGACATTGATCAAGCAGTAGCATGGGCAGTTGTAGGAAGAATCAACAACAACGGTCAGTGCTGTGTGGCCTCCAAGCGTTTCATTGCCGTAGAAAGCATTGCCGATCAATTCCTTGAAAAATTCAAGAATAAAATGGCTGAATTGGTAGTTGGCGATCCCATGGAAGCCACCACCGATCTGGGGCCACTTTGCAATGAAGAATCAGCAGTAAAAATAGCCGATCAGGTCAAAAGGGCAGTGGCTGGCGGTGCGAAAATTCTATTGGGCGGCAAAAGGGTAGATAGAGCAGGTGCCTACATGGAAGCCACCATCCTCACCAATGTGTTGCCTGCGAATCCTGTTTTTTACGAAGAGTTTTTTGGACCAGTTGCGCTGTTCTTTAAAGTAAAAAATGAACAGGAAGCCATCGCATTGGCCAATAATTCTCCTTTTGGATTGGGCGGTTCCGTATTTACCCAAGACATTAAAAGAGGCGAACGAATCGCCAATCAAATTGACACAGGAATGGTCTTCATCAATCACCCTACTTGGACACAAGCTGATCTGCCTTTTGGAGGCACCAAAGGTTCGGGCTATGGCCGCGAATTGGCTGAGGTGGGCATTGATGAATTCGTCAATAAGAAGCTAATCCGGGTCAGTGAATTGAGTGATCCTTTTTAAGTTCACATGTTAAAAAATAAATTTTCGTATGAAAAATGGAAATACAATGGTCGCCATGTATAGCAGCCATGAAGAAGCTGAAAATGCGGTCAAAAAGTTGCAAAAAAGCGGCTACGACATGAAAAACCTTTCTATTGTTGGAAAGGATTACCACACGGACGAAAGTGTTGTAGGCTACTACAATACGGGCGACCGGATGAAACAATGGGGTGCAAATGGTGCCTTTTGGGGTAGTATTTGGGGCTTATTGCTTGGCTCTGCTTTTTTTATGATACCAGGTTTGGGGCCTATCCTTGTCGCGGGGTCTTTTGTATCGGCTTTGGTCGGTGCATTGGAAGGTGCGGTTGTTGTGGGCAGCATCAGTGCGCTTGGAGCAGCCTTAGCCAGCATCGGGATTCCAGAAAACAGCATCGTGGAATATGAGACCGAAATCAAAGCGGGCAAATTCATGCTCCTTGCCAATGGTACGGAAGCAGAACTGGCCAACGCAAGAGAAGTTTTGGGCGTAAAAGCCAGAGCAATGGCCGTATAGTGAACAAAATTTTTGGACAGTGGGAGCTTATTGCTTCCACTGTTTTTTGGTTCAGCAAACCATCTGCATGTACGTGGAAACAACAGCGTTAATTTTGGCGAAATTGAATACAATATTCCTAACCAAGATGTTTCAGCAGTTGTTCGATTGGGGTTCAGATTGTGGAAAAAATACTGATGAATATAGCGTCAAACCTTACTGCGATCAAAATTGTCCACACCCTCATTTGGGCTTTTTTCAATGTGGTACTATTCTACATGGCTTACGCAGTCATCGTGAACAAAATTGACAACTTCGTTTGGATCGGTATTGCACTTATCCTAATGGAAGGGATTGTACTACTGATATTCAAAAGAATGTGCCCACTTACCATTATGGCCCGTAAATATTCGGATTCAGAGAAGGATAATTTTGACATTTATCTGCCCAATTGGTTGGCAAAATACAACAAGTTGATTTACACGATTTTTTTTATACTCATTGTTGGTGGCATCCTGTATAGAATGTTAACCCAACACTCATGAAATCAAAAACCGCAAGAAACATCCACCTCATCCTCCTGGCATTTCTCGGGTTGGGTGCCATCGGAGGCGGTGGAGCATTGATTGTTTCTCCATCCGGCAAATTGCTGGGTGGATTGCCTTTGTCCATTTTAGCAAGGTCGCCTTTCGAAGATTTTTTAATGCCTGGCATTATTTTGTTCACTGTTTTAGGGCTTTTTCCCAGTTTGTTGTTAGTCGCTTTGTTGAAAAAACCAAACTCGCGATTGGCTGAGCGATTTAATTTTTTCAAGGATATGCACTGGGCTTGGTCATTCAGTATCTACATCGCTTTTGCCCTCATCATCTGGATACAAGTCGAAACCATCTATGTACAAGGGGTAAGCTGGTTGCAAACTTTTTACATGTTGTATGCCATCCCCCTCATTTTTGTTGCGCTGTTGCCTCAGGTGCGGATTTTCTATAAAAAGGAATAAACTTATGAATACCTACAAAAGGACCCCACTAAAATTTTTCCTGCTGGTGTTTGTCCTTTCCATTCCCTTTTGGATATTGGGTGCGCTCACCCAGGATTTAACCAAAATACTACCCATCAAACTCCCCATCAGCGCATTGATGGCTTTCTGCCCCATGTTGGCGGCGATGGTACTGGTTTACCGTGCAAGAAAAACTCAGGGGCTTAAAGAACTATTGCAACGCGCCTTTGACTTCAAAAGAATCACGGACAAAAGATGGTATCTCCCCATTGTTTTTTTGATGCCTTGCATCGCCGCACTTTCTTATGGCTATATGAAAATGACTGGTGCGGTGCCCACCGAACCCAACGTATCGTTTTTAACCGTTTTCATCTTTTTCTTTGTCTATTTCATTGGTGCCGTTGGCGAAGAACTGGGTTGGAGTGGGTATGTTATTGAGCCTTTGCAAAATCGGTATGGCGCATTAAAAGCAAGCATTGTATTGGGATTGCTATGGGCAATCTGGCACATCATCCCTTGGAGTCAAACCCACCAAACCCCAGTCTGGATCATCTGGCAAAGCCTGGGCACTGTTTTTTTTGCGGGTCATCATGGTCTGGATCTTCAACAATACTGGCAAAAGTGTTTTTGCCATGGTTCTTTTTCACACCATGATCAACCTCAGTCCCTATCTCATCCCCAATTATGGTGCCCACTACGATCCATTTATTTTTAGTGTTTTGTTGGGCATCACCGCAATCGCAATCGCCTGTTTGTGGGACGCAAAAACCTTGGCTGGTAATAACAATGCGTGAATCCTGCAATTCTTCGCTACAATTGTGTAACACTTCTGCTTGCTCAATCTCCTAACTTGGTATCCTAAAACAGGTAAAAACTTATGAAAAAGACAAAAAAAGCAGCGGCCAAAAAGGCACTTTCTCCCGCTAAAAAAAAGATTGTAGAAGTGATGCATGAATTTAAAGAAGGTGAACTTCACTCTGGGAAAAGCGACGTCATCGTCACCGATCGCAAACAGGCGATTGCCATTGCACTCAGCGAAGTCAGTGAAGTAGAAGAAGGAGAAACCCCTAAAAAGACCGATTGAGTGCATGGCTTTAATTTGGGGCAGATGAAAGTAAAACAGCCCCAAACCGCCCATGAAATGGTTGCTAGTAATTCAATTTTTTCAATTTTTTCTCGGCGCTCTTTTGTATCCTTGCTATAAAAAAGAATGGCCTATCCCACATTTAAAGAAGCCTTTCAAGTCTGGCTCAAAGTAGCCCTCTACAGCTTTGGCGGCCCCGCCGGGCAAATCGCAGTGATGCACAAATACATTGTCGAAGAAAAAAAATGGCTGGGTGAAAACCGCTTCCTGCATGCCCTCAATTATTGCATGCTACTGCCTGGGCCTGAAGCCCAACAATTGGCTACCTACATCGGCTGGTTGATGCACAAAACCCGGGGCGGGCTTATGGCCGGTGGATTGTTCGTACTCCCCGGCTTCATTTCTATCCTGATCTTGAGCATTTTGTACGCCCTGTGGAAAGACCTGACTTTTGTACAAGGCATTTTTTACGGCATCAAACCAGCCGTGCTAGCGGTGGTAGTAGGTGCCGTGATCAAAATCGGCAAACGCGCCCTCAAGAACGAAGTCATGGTGGGTATTGCGGTACTGGCTTTCATCGCCATCTTCTTTTTCAAAATCTCTTTTCCCTACATCGTAATTGCCGCAGGACTCCTCGGCTACATTGGCGGCAGAATTTGGGAAGAAAAATTCTACGTCATCAAAGGCCATGCCGATAAAACGGGCAGCGAGGAAGGGTTAATCGATTCCTCCATCCAGTCTGAAAAGCCCAATTTGTCAAAAATCATCCGGGTAGCCTTATTCTGGCTGGCTTTGTGGTTGTTGCCAGTAGCAGGGTTGGTAATGTGGTTGGGTACCGAGAATGTGTTCACCAAAGAAGCCCTGTTTTTCAGCCAATCGGCCATTGTTACCTTTGGCGGTGCCTACTCGGTATTGGCCTACATCTCCCAAAAAGCGGTAGAAACCTACGGCTGGCTGCAACCCGGTGAAATGCTCGACGGACTCGGCATGGCCGAAACCACCCCAGGGCCACTCATTCAAGTGGTTCAATTTGTAGGTTTTATGGGCGCTTTTCGCAATGCGGGAACCCTCGATCCAATCTTGGCTGGGGTACTCGCTTCGGTGCTGGTGACCTGGGTGACTTATCTGCCTTCCTTCTTGTTCATTTTTACCGGAGCGCCGTACATCGAGTACCTGCGCGGCAACAAATCCCTCAGTACCGCCTTGTCGGGCATCACCGCCGCAGTGGTGGGCGTGATTTTGAATCTGGGCATTTGGTTCAGTTTGCATACCTTGTTTGGCAAAGTAGACGAAGTGCTGGCCGGACCCTTGCACCTTCCATTGCCCGTTTGGAATACCGTCGATTGGGGCGCGGTTTTCATCACCGTAGCCGCCCTATTCTTTTCTTTTCGTTTAAAATGGGACATGCTGCGCACCATCGGCGTGTGTATCGTTCTGGGACTGATCTTCAAATTTTTTATCCTTTAAAACCAACCATTGTGGATCGAAGTACTTTTCTCAAAAACACAGCCATTCTGGGCACGGCTTCTTTATTGCCGAACAATTCCGTTTTTGCCAACAATGTCACCGAAAACGGCATGGACAAACTAGTCGATGCCGATGGCAATTTCGCCCTGCAAGCCCTGCCCTACAAAGAAACTTTCCTCGAACCTTACATGGACGAAGAAACGGTACACTTGCACTATATGTTCCACCACGGTGGGGCTGTAAAGGGAGCGAACAAAGACCTACAAATGATCCGCAAGGCCCTGGATGAAAACAGCGTGGAAACCGTGGATTATTGGACCAAAAAATTGTCTTATCACCTCTCTTCCCACATCCTACACACCATCTTTTGGACGAATTTGACCAACAAAAAAACCGACCCTGCGGGAGAGTTATTGAAAAAAATCGAACGGGATTTTGGCTCTTACGACAAACTGAAACTCCTCATTTCCAAAACCTCCAAAGACGTAGACGGCAATGGCTGGGGCATCCTCGGCTACCAACCTTACACAGATAAACTCACCGTTTTGCAATGCGAAAACCACGAGAAATTGACCCAATGGGGCGTCATTCCGCTGCTGGTGATCGATGTATGGGAACATTCCTATTACCTGAAGTACCGCAACAAACGCGCCGATTTTGTGGATAATTTGTTTGGCATTTTGAATTGGGACAATGTGGCGCAGCGGTATGCTACGGGTTTGAAATTGTTGAAGTGAGTTCGGGAATTTTTGCGTTGAATTTGGTAATGTGCATTTGCCCCAGAACCCCGGATCCCTAAAGGGCAGGGCTGTTAAGTTCTAATTATGAAACACAAGCGTTTTATTTTGGCTATGCCAAAATGTTTATTCACCACGACGAACACGACGGTCATGACGTTTTACGCGCTTCGCGCTTTTTGAGGCTTCGCCTCTTTTGCTAAAAGCGACAACAATAGGAAAACGGATGACACGGATAAGGGCGGATAAGAACGGATCAATCTGAGGTAACCTAAAATTGATCCGTTCTAATCCGTGTCATCCGTTCTCCCATTGTTGTCGCTTTTAGCAAAAAGAGGCGAAGCCTCACTTATTTCCAAAATGGAAATAGTTCATTAGGAAAATTACCGCTTACCATCCAACACCCTCCCCACCGCTTCATCCCCCTTCAACGCATCCCCCGGCATTGGATATTTCTCATTAAAAACCTTCAAATCCGCCTCCGTCAAAACCGTATTCCCCGTTTCATCAAATTTCCCATCCTTCAACACCCCTGCCATATTCAACCCCAAATGTTTCGCCAAAAAAGCATACGCCGCTTGCCGCTTGGACGCATTGTAGTCGTGTTTTTCCTGGGGAAAATGCGCGTTTTCCACCTTGTTTTCACTGTTGTAAAACCCATAAATCCGTTGCACAAAGGGATATTCAAACGTGGGTGTGTTTTTGGTCCAATCATCCCCATCGGAAATAAGCAGCATGGGTTTGGGGGCAAAGAGCGCCGCAATTTCGAGGTTGGAGGTGATGTGAGTCGGGCGTTTGTGCACAGGCATGCCACTTTCACAAGTACAGCCACCAAAAAAATGACCCGACACCATCACCACTGGCACCGACACTTTGATGCGCTCGTCCACTGCGGCCAGCATAAATGTTTGGGTGCCACCGCCCGATTCCCCGCTCATGGCCACGCGATTTTTGTCCACATTGGGTAGAGAAAGTAGAAAGTTGAGGACGTAGGTGCTGTTGATGAGTTGCAGTTTCAGCGCCTTTTCAATTTTGTGGT